>JBJTMN010000330.1:0-10228 GCA_046070545.1 Ferruginibacter sp. | reverse complement strand
TTTTGTTGTAATGCTGCACAGGTTTCGGCAATAGTATCTTCAATTTTCCTGTATGTAAATCCAGGTAAGAATTTTTTTAGTTTGCTGTTATCAAAAGTAACTTGTGCCATTGCGGTTGCAGATGTCTCTTTTGTTAAGAGCGGGTCTTTACCTGAAATGTGGCTTTTAATTGCTTCCAGCCTCCACACAATTTTTGCAAGCAGCGGTGTTACTTTTTTATGCGGAGGTTTTTTGCCAAATGCTTTTGCCATCAGATTAAAAATCTCTGCATAAGTTCTGTTCTCAGCACTAAGTATAAAACGTTGTGCCGAAATATCACTGTTCATCAAGTCGATCATTGCTTTAGCAACATCTCTCACGTCAACAAATCCGGAGCTTCCATCCGTGTACCAGGGAAATTGATCGTAGGCAGTTTTAAAAATCTGCGACGACCCGCTGTTCCAGTCGCCGGCTCCCAATATCACTACCGGGTTTACAATCACAGCATCCAATCCTTCTCCTATTCCACGCCAAACCTGCATTTCGGCAAGGTACTTACTTTGCCCATAAGCACTGTTACTGGTTTCTTCAGTCCAGTTCATGGTTTCATTAATGGGTTCATTTTCCCGTATGCGCCCAAGGGCTGCAACCGAACTTACATATACCATTTTCTTTATTCCTGCATCCAATGCTGCATTAACCACATTTGCTGTTCCTTCAATATTTATTTTAAACATCTCCGCTTTTCGCTTTGGATTGAAACTTACAATTGCTGCACAATGATAAACCTGCTCTATATCTTTCATTGCTTCTTCCAATCCTACCACATCTAAAATATTGCACTGCATCTGCTGCAGGTTCTCATTATCAAAATCAGCAAGCCTGGTATTGTTATAAATGGCTCTTACCCGTTTACCCTGCTGCAGCAACTGAGTGATCAGTTCCTTTCCCAATAAGCCTGCACCACCTGTAACTAATATCATGTTTTAATGGATAATTTTTTAGTGGATAATTGATAATGTTTTAGAATACCGGCATTCCCCTTTTTTAATACTGTATTAATACTGAAAATGATTTTGCTTTAAGGAATTATCCATTATCGCATCATCAATTATCCATTGTATTTATAAAACCCCTTCTGCGTTTTTTTTCCCAGCGCTCCTTTTGCAACTTTATCTATCTGTAATTGCGATGGTTTAAAACGTTCAGCCTGGTTGAAGGCATCATACAATGATTGTGATACGGCAAGATTGATATCATTGCCGATCAGGTCCATCAGTTTAAAAGGCCCCATTTTAAACCCGGACGCTTCCATGATCTGATCAACATTTTCTATGGTGGCAATTCCATTCTCTACCAGTTTCATTGCTTCCAGGTAATAATGGCGGGCAACCCGGTTTACAATAAAACCAGGAGCATCTTTACACATTACCGGCGTTTTTTTCATTTGTAAACAAAGGTCATACACAGTTTGTGCAACCGAATCAGGCGTTTGCTCTCCTTTAACTACTTCCACCAGTTTCATTACCTGGGCTGGGTTAAAAAAATGCATGCCAACCACTCTTTGCGGCTGCTGTACTTTTGCCTGTATTTCGGAAACTGATAAAGAAGAAGTGTTTGTTGCAAAGATCACTTCGGAATGATTTACCTCTGCCAGTTGATTGAAGATGGCAACTTTTGCATCTACCTTTTCAACAATGGCTTCAATAATGATATCTGCCAGGCAATCGTTGGTGTCGGTTACAAAACGTATCCTTTCAAAAATATTTTGCTTGTCACCGGCAGAAATTTTTTGTTTGTCAACCAAAAACTGCAGGCTTTTTTCAATAGCAGCTTTTGCCTTTTCAAGTACTGCTGTATTAATATCAAATAACAATGTATAAAAGCCGCTTTGTGCTGCCGTTTGGGCAATGCCACTTCCCATGGTGCCGGCGCCAATAACGCAGATGGTATTAATCATAAATTTATGACCGGGTTTTAAGTAAAGATATTATATATCAGTTACTTTCAGCGGGGCATGATCGGGTAATATAAAAAAAGCACTGCTGTTAAGAACAACAATGCTTTACCTGTGTTAAAAACCAAACTATTTTCCTGCGGCTTCTTTACGGGCTTCTTCCTTCATTTTTTCATTTGCAGTAATAGCAAATTCCACACGCCTGTTCTCGGCCCGGTTTGCATCACTGGTATTCTCAACCTTAGGCTGCGATTCGCCATACCAGTGTATGGTAAGACGTGATGACGAAATATTATTAGCCTTTAAATAATTTCCTACAGCCATCGCTCTCCTTTCAGACAAAGAAAGATTGTAGGCATCTCCGCCTTTATCATCCGTATGTCCTTCCACCAATAGATTTGTTTCCGGGTATTCTTTGAATATCTGGATCAGTTTGTCCAATGCAAGTTTTGAATTGGGAGTGATATCTGATCTATCGAAATCAAAATAAACACCCATTTTAGAACCGTCAGGATTTTTTTCACTGAAGGTTACCACAATGCCTTCTCCTACTCTTTGTACTTCTGCACCGGGAATCTCATTCTTTATCTTCTCTGCCTGCTTATCCATTTGGTTACCAATTACACCTCCTGCAACACCACCCACCACGCTGCCAATAATAGCGCCCAGCACCGTATTTCCTTTGCCCACATTATTACCAATTACACCGCCCAGGATAGCACCACCGGCTGCACCAATTACAGCGCCTCTTTGTGCTTTATTTGTCTTTTTCACTGTACTGCAGCCTGCCGTCATCAACATAACAGCAGCCAATATTACTCCTGTATTCCCAAAAATCTTTTTCATATAATTTCGTTTTACTTAATTAATTTTTTACAAAATTGTAAATGATAGCACCTGCATGTCCGTCAAAAACGATATCCGATCTCAGTTTCAGATTATTACCATCCTGTTCTGTAATGGTTAGCCTGTAACCATCCCCATTATCCATTGCATTCTTTTTATCGTCCAGTCTTTTAAACTGTAACTCCTTTGCTGCGTCTTTGGGCTCGTATACCGACCAGCGGATAAATCTTTTCACCGGCGTACAGTTTTTGCTTTTATCGATCAAAGTGTAGCTGCCCATACTGTTGTTGGAAATAAAATTCCATTCGCTGCCAATAAAGCAACCCAGGTCGGCTTCATTAAATACCCTGGTCTTTACCACGCCGGTAATCCCTTCTACCGTTACTGTCTGAAGTATCCAGTTTCCGTTCATATTCTTCCTGATACCTCTTGCTTCTTTTGAGACTGAGCATGAAGCCAAAACAACAATTGCGAGTGCAGCCAATAAACTGCCAGGAGCAGATCTTAATTTCATAAAACTATTTTTTGCTGAAAAGGTGCAGTGTGCACCTGGTTAATACACAGGGATTTCAACTATAGTGCCAAAGCAAAGGAAGGGAGTTACATAATTATAAGTATCCCTTACACAATTACGATATGCATTGTGTAAGGGATAAATAATTTTGAAGAAGATCTATACTGCGGAAGTAAATTGTTTCAGAAAACGCACATCGTTCTCACTAAAAAGCCTGAGGTCTTTTATCTGGTATTTTAACATGGTAATTCTTTCGATACCCATGCCAAATGCAAAGCCGGTGTATTTGTTACTGTCTATGCCACAATTATCAAGCACGTTTGGATGTACCATGCCGCATCCTAAAATTTCAACCCAGCCGGTCTTTTTACAAACACTGCAGCCTTCACCACCACAGATCAGGCAGCTGATGTCCATTTCGGCACTGGGTTCTGTAAACGGGAAGTAGCTTGGGCGAAAACGCACTTTCACCTCTTTACCAAACATTTCCTGCACAAAGAAATACAGTGTTTGTTTCAGATCGGCAAAAGAAACATGTTCGGCGATGTACAAACCTTCTACCTGGTGAAAAAAGCAATGCGCCCTGGCACTGATGGTTTCATTACGGTATACACGGCCCGGGCAAATGATGCGGATGGGCAGTTTACCTTTCTGCATTTCACGAACCTGCACGCTGCTGGTATGTGTACGCAAAAGCCAATCGGGATTTTGAGAGATATAGAACGTGTCCTGCATATCCCGTGCAGGATGATTTTCGGGTAAATTAAGGGCCGTGAAATTATGAAAGTCGTCTTCTATCTCGGGCCCTTCGGCAACAGCAAAACCCAGGCGCTGGAAAATAGAAATGATCTTGTTTTTTACAATGCTGATGGGGTGGCGGCTGCCAAGCGGTAATGGATCTGCCGGCAATGAAAGGTCAATATCGTTATCTGTTACCTGCTGGCCGTTGTTCGAGGATACTTTAAGTTCCTCATACTTCGCTTCCGTAAAAAGTTTAAACTCGTTCAGCAATTGACCGGCTTCCTTTTTATTTTCGGCAGCTACATTTTTCATTTCGCCCATAATGGCTTTTACCAGCCCTTTTGAACCAAGGTATTTAATGCGGAAAGTTTCGGCATCGCCATCAGCAAATGCTGTAATTTCTGTTTTTAATCTTTCTATCTGTTGTAACAGCTGTTCCATGGTACAAAGATAAGGAACTTGATTTTTAGACCGAAAACCGGGGTCTAGAAACCGGTTTGTGCTTTATATAATTTTTAACAGGAGATATTTTGAAACGGTTCATCCGCACCATTATCTTCATATCTCAAATTATTTATCCCAACTATTTATGGACCCCGACTCTGCCGATGCCTGCTTCCCTTACAAGCTAATGGAACTGGTGAATTCGCAAATGGCAAAAACAACGCTGGTAACTGTTGTTTTTACAGCATGCCACTATTATGAACCCGACCCCAGATTTAAAGTCAGTACCCCTGGTTCTGCCAGGCCAGATACTGCAGTTACTAAACTTCATCAAGCAGGATCTCCCAAAAAGAAAAAGAAGACCATTTACCTTACGTTTGATGACGGACCTAACAAAGGCACCAAAAACATGATGCATATTGTGCAGGAAGAGGATATCCCTGTTACCCTGTTCATTATTGGGCAGCATGTTTACGGCAGCAAAGAACAAAATGCCGTTTTCGACAGCCTTGTCAACTGCAACCTGTTTGAGATAGCCAACCATAGCTTTACCCATGCTTTTCAAAATAAATTTGCAAAGTTTTACCAGGTGCCCGACAGTGCTGTAAAGGATTTTAAGCGCTGTGCAGACAGTCTTCACTTAACAGCACAAATAATACGAACGCCGGGGAGAAATATATGGCGAACCGGCCAGGTAAACTGTACAGATATCAGTTCTTCAAAAGCAACGGCAGACAGCCTTTTTGCCAACGGATTTACCATTACCGGCTGGGACCTGGAATGGCATTTTGATGATAAATTAAAGCTTACAAGCACCAGTGATGAAATGGTTATGCAGGTTGACAGCATGTTTGCCAATGCAAAAACAAAAACCCCCGACCAGCTTGTATTACTGGCTCACGACCAGGTATATCAAAAGCCCGATGATTCGGCCGAGTTGCACCAGTTCATCATAAAACTTAAGGCGAAAAATGAGTATAATTTTGAAACCATCAGCAAATATCCCGACCTTAAAAATTAACAGCTTTTGTTTGCATAAAATCTTTAATTTTAAGTTCTAAATTTTAATTATATGGATTTGTTTAAATCAGGGAATCCTGCATTATCTGAAAAAAGATTTAAGGATACCATACTGGATGATGTGGTGACCCACCAGAATGCCATGACTGTAAAAGGCACTTTACAAAAATTCGGGTTTTTGTTTTTAATGGTGATGGGCACGGCATTTTACTCCTGGAAGGAATTTGCTGATGGCGGCAATGTGATGCCACTTATTTTAACTGGAGCTATTGGCGGTTTGGTTATTGCCATTGTATTGATGTTTAAAAAAGAATGGTCGCCGTTTTTAGCCCCGGCCTATGCACTGCTGGAAGGTTTATTTGTGGGAGCCATTTCTGCCTATTACAATTTTGCTTTTGCCGATAAGGCTCCCGGCATTGTAATTAATGCTGTGGGACTAACTTTTGGTACTGCCATCGCCATGTACCTGTTGTATAGTTTTAAAATTATCAGGGCTACAGAAAAGTTTAAAGCAATAATCTTTACAGCTACAGCGGGTATTGCAGTATTTTACCTGATCGCATTTGCCCTCAGTTTTTTTGGTATTCAGATACCTTTTTTGCATGAAGGCAGTATCATGGGAATTGGTTTTTCGCTTTTTGTGGTAGCCCTGGCTGCACTGAACCTGATCATAGATTTTGACATGATCGAAAAAGGTGCTGAACTGGGCGCTCCAAAATATATGGAATGGTATGGTGCATTTGGTTTACTGGTAACCATTGTTTGGCTATACCTGGAAATTCTGAGACTATTATCAAAGATCAGTAAGAGATAGAAAAATATTAGTAAGCAAAATGCCGTGCCGATCAAATCGGCACGGCATTTTTTATTTCAAGTCATTTATCAATGTACGTACTTTCTCCCTGATAAAATCCCTCACTTCATTAAACTGCCCTGGTTCCATATTTTTTGGATCGGGTATCTGCCAGTCAATGAACTCTTTGGCCGGCATCCAGGGGCATGCATCACCGCATCCCATGGTTATCACGGCATCAAAGGGGGCAAAGGCCTTTACTTCATCCAGACTTTTACTATCGTGTTTGCTTAAGTCATAACCAAGCTCTTTCATGGCTGCAATGGCTTTAGGATTTACGATGCCACTGGGTTTACTACCGGCACTAAATGCTTCAATATGATCCCCACCCAGCATCTTTGCAAAAGCCTGGCTCATTTGAGAGCGGTTACTGTTTTCAATGCAAACAAAAAGGATCTTCTTTTTCATAAATTCCTGGTTGTTCAGCAACATCCACTTCCCGGCTCACAACAATTCCTTTCATCCTTTGCAGGCTTTTCGGCATATACAGTGATGCTGGTAATTTTGGTGCTGCCATTTTTATATTCTGTTATTTCAGAATCAGATAAATAGTTTTTCAAAATATCATCGGGTATAATAATTTCCTTCTCTTTTTGAAGGGTGATATTCTTAAAACCGGCGGCTTCAATCATTTCCAGGTACACCTGCTTTTGGATAGCGCCACTTACGCAACCTGCGTAGAGTTCTGCTGCTTCTTTCCATTTAGAAGGCAGGGCTCCTTCCAGCACTATATCCGAAATAGAGAAATGCGCCCCTGGCTTCAGTACCCTGAATATTTCGCTGATGACTTTGTGTTTGTTGGGCACCAGGTTTAGCACACAATTACTAACAATTACATCGGCGTAATTACTGGTAACGGGCATATCGTCAATATCGCCCAGCCTGAACTCAACATTATTGAACCCCAGTTTTTCGGCATTGGCCCTGGCTTTGTTTATCATGGCTTCTGTAAAATCAATGCCCATCACTTTTCCGGTTTCGCCCACAATTTTACGGGCAATAAAAGCGTCGTTACCTGCACCGCTGCCCAGGTCAATTACGGTATCACCGGTTTTTATCTTTGCAAATTCTGTTGGTAGTCCGCAGCCCAGGCCCAGATCAGCATCTGCATTATACCCTTCCAGTTTGGTATAGTTATCACTCATGATGTTATACACTTCATCACCACAACAGCTTGATGTGGCCCCGCAGCAGGAAGTTGCATTTTGCGTTAAGCTTTGTTCGGCTATGGCTGCGTACTTTTCTTTTACCAGTTCTTTAATTTGAGATTCGTTGTTCATGGCTATACTTTTTAGGCCTCACCCCAACCCCTCTCCTTCAGGAGAGGCAACTGGAAGTTGGCAGTTATCAATTAATTACATTTTCTCATTTCGCTTCTATCTTCTGCTTTTTCTCCCCTTTCAGGTGGAGATAGAAGGGGTTAGCAACAGGCTTTTTCATTCTGCACTTTCAGCTTATTGAACAGGAACCCGAATTCGCTGTTGAATTTTTCGAAAGCCTTCCAGTTAATGCAATAACAACTTCTTGGTCCATCAATGGTTCCGTTGATCAATCCTGCATTTTTCAATTCTTTTAAGTGCTGCGATACTGTTGATTGAGACAGTGGCAGCACTTCCACTATCTCACCACAAATACATGCATTACGCTGCGCCAGCAGTTTTAATATGGCAATACGGGCTGGATGAGCCAATGCTTTGGCAAACTCTGCCAGCTCCTGCTCTTTTTGTGAAAACTGTTCTTTTTTGTGAATGGCCATATTTTTATCTTATATCGCAAATATACGATTAAATAAATTTGCCCGCCAAATTTATTTTATAAAAAAGCCAGGCTTAAGGCCTGGCTGATCATTTTTATCTTAAAATTAGACGACACTACTCTCTTCCATCCAGCAAATTACCCAGGCCACCTAACAGGCTACCCTCTTCTTTGCGGTGATACGTGTATTGCTGCAACCTGCCCGCTAAACGGCTGATCGGCAGACTTTGTAACCATACTTTTCCCGGGCCGGTAAGTTTTGCAAAGAATAATCCTTCGCCGCCAAACATCCAGTTTTTTATACCCCTTACCATTTCAATATCAAAATCAATACCTGCTGTATAGGCAACCACGCAGCCGGTATCTACCTTTAAAACTTCTCCCGCCTGCAATTCTTTTTCTACCACATAGCCGCCGGCATGGGCAAATGCAAGTCCATCACCTTCCAGTTTTTCCATAATAAATCCTTCGCCGCCAAAGATACCGGTACCTAATCTTCTTTGAAATTCAATACCTATACTTACTCCTTTAGCTGCGCATAAAAAAGCATCCTTTTGTGCTATGATCTTACCCCCCAGTTGCTGCAGGTCGAACATGATGATTTTACCGGTATATGGTGCAGCAAAGCTTACGCGTTTTTTCCCCTGACCGGTATTGGTAAATGCGGTCATAAATAAACTTTCTCCTACCAGCAATCTTTTACCGGCACTGAAGAGTTTGCCCAGAAGACTGTTATCCTGTTGCTGGCTACCGTCGCCGAAAATGGTTTGCATTTCAATACCATTGTCCATCATCATAAAGGCGCCGCTTTCCGCAATGGCTGTTTCATTGGGGTCCAGTTCAATTTCTACAAACTGAAGTTCTTCCCCGTAAATTTTGTAATCAATTTCATGATTTGTTCGCATGGCTGTAATTTTTTGCCCCCTCCATCTCCCCCTGAAGGGGGAGGGTTTCCGAAGCGATGAATGAATATATTTTATATCGTTTTCTAAAGTTAAAAGTAAAGTAGAAATTTGTGTTTTAAAATTTTGATAAAGAAAAAATGCCACTCATTTGTTTGGGCGGCATTTTCAGATTTTTCATTTCAGGAATAAATTATGTTAAACCTTTGCAGGCGGTTGCTTTAATTTTCCGCTCCATACCCGTTTACCCTGTAACCTTCTGACCAGGTACATGATCCCTACAAATATGAAGAAGAAAGGCCCCAGGAATCCGAGTATAGCAATAAAACGGCCACCATAGAATTGCTCCATGGGTCTTCTTAACCTCTCCGAAATAAGGTACATACTTGGCACCATTATCAAGGTGAGGAAGAAAGCGAATATTAAACCAAAGATCATCGTCCAGCTTAATGGGCCCCAGAAAACCACGCTGTCTCCACCAAAGAAAATATGCGGATTCAGGTGCTGGAACAGCGAAACGAAATCGATATTGAAGCCTACAGCCAGCGGCAGCAAACCCAGTATGGTTGCAATGGCCGTAAGCATTACCGGGATGATACGGATCTTACCTGCTTCAATGGCTGCAGCCCTCGTACGCATGCCCCTGCCACGCAATTCGTCGGTAAATTCAATTAACAGGATACCGTTTTTAATTACGATACCAGCCAATGCAATTATACCTACACCCAGCATAATGGTGGCTATTGTCATACCTGTAAAGGCATAGCCCAGCAACACACCAATGATGCTAAAGAATATCTCTGTAATTACAATGAATGGTTTGCTGACACTGTTAAACTGCAATACCAATATCAGAAATATAATTGCCAGTGCTCCTAAAAGTGCATAAAACAAAAATGTACTGGTTTCTTTTTCCTGCTCACTTTGTCCGCTCAGTTTTAAAGTAACATCCGATGGAATTTTATTCTTCGCCTTAAACTCATCCAGCTTTACCTGCAGCTCGGTATTGATAGGACCTACCATGGTTGGGTCAAGTACATTACTTTGCAACTGAATGGTACGCTTTACGTTTTTACGTTTGATAGCACCGGTTGCATTGGTATAATCAATGCTTGCCACGGAGCTTATAGGAATGCTCTTTACCCGCATGGTATTCATATCCATGAACGTAATGCGTACCATTCAGTTGCAAAGTAATGTACTTGACCCAACCATGG
>JBJTMN010000329.1:0-2413 GCA_046070545.1 Ferruginibacter sp. | reverse complement strand
GAAGGGACTGCCACCTTTATGATACTCGGTAATATATGCACAAGGAGTTGTGGCTTTTGTGCAGTTGCCACCGGCAAACCCGATGCAGTTGATTGGGATGAACCACAGCGTGTGGCGGAAGCCATACACCTGATGAAAGTTAAACATGCAGTGATCACTTCGGTTGACAGGGATGAATTAAAAGACGGGGGCAGTATTATCTGGTATAACACCATTAAGGCAGTAAAAGCCTTAAACCCATCTACCACATTAGAGACATTGATACCTGATTTTAAAGGCAACAGGGAAAATATACAACGTGTTATAGACGCAGCACCTGAAGTGGTAAGCCATAATATTGAAACCACAGAACGCCTTACCCGCCAGGTACGCATACAGGCGAAATACAGGCAAAGCCTGGATACCTTGCGGATCTTAAAAGAAGGGGGCATGCGTACCAAAAGCGGTATCATGCTGGGCCTTGGCGAAGAAAAGGAAGAAGTGATACAGACTTTGAAAGACCTGAAAGCAAACCATGTTGATGTGGTAACCATTGGCCAGTACCTGCAACCCACCAAAAAACATTTGCCTGTTGCACGCTTTGTACACCCGGATGAATTTGCCGAGTACAGGGAGATAGGGTATAACCTGGGCCTGGATTATGTAGAAAGCGGTCCGTTGGTGCGTTCATCTTACCACAGCGAAAAACATGTGATTCCTGGTTATGGAAAAACGAAATGGATGGAAGAAAAGAGTTTGGAGTCTTGAGTTAGGAGTTTAGGGTTTTTAAATTTCTGAGTTTATGATGAATAACAAATCATATAAAATATTATCAACAGCCGGTTTATTACTGGCTGTTTGTTTTTTTATAAACTCGTCTGCATTTGCCCAGGTAAAATGGGTGAATGTTGATACTGCTTTTGGGCCATTGCCTTCATCTGTACAGGTTTTTAAAACCACCGATTCGCTGGATGGGAAACCATTTATTGCTTATTATGTAAAAGCTAAGCTGAAAGACAGACAACTCGTGTTTACTACAGATACCACGCTTGGAAGAAGGCTGACTCCTGTAGAGTTCTATCAAAAGAATGAGAAACCTTTGATCGTTGTTAATTGCACGTTTTTCAATTTTGATAAAAACCAGAATCTGAATGTAGTTATTAAGAAAGGAAAATTACTGGGTTATAATGTTCATACAATTCCTATGAAGGGAAAAGATACATTTCAATACAGGCACCCATTGGGAAGCGCTTTAGGGATTGATAAGAAAAGAAATGCGGATGTGGCATGGCTTTATACGGATTCCAGTATATCGTTCCCTTATGCAAGACAATGGCCAATAGAAGCATATAAGGATTCGATGACTACTTTTCCTTTCACGAAGATATCCAATAAGGTTATTGCAATTCATAATGATGTTTTGTCAAGACATGGAAAGATTGAAGAAAAACTGGAGAAATGGAAAATGAAAACAGCAATTGGCGGAGGGCCTGTCTTGGTTCAGGAAGGTCATGTTAGGATAACAAATAATGAGGAACTAAAATTCACCGGCAAAGCCATTAACGATAAACATCCCCGAACCTGCATGGGTTATACCAGCGATGGTTACCTGGTCATCATGGCCATCCAGGGCAGGTTTCCGGGTATTGCTGAAGGCGCCACGCTGGAACAGGAAGCAAAACTGCTCCTGGATCTTGGGTGTACCGAAGCTTTAAACTTAGACGGAGGCGGCAGCAGTTGTCTGCTGATTAACGGGAAAGAAACCATTAAGCCAAGTGATAAAACAGGTGAGCGGCCGGTGCCTGCGGTTTTTATTATTTCAAAGAAATGACTTTAGGATTACATTTACTTTTTCACATTATTTGATGTTGGCATGATTTTCTGTAAAGGAGTTATATAAAAATATATAACTTATGAAAAAGAATATCATCATTTTAGCTGCAGTGTTATTGAGCAGTTCACTGGCTTTTTATTCATGTAGTAAAGATACCAGTACAAACCAGGGAACTTCAACGCTACATGTCCGGTTGACGGATGCTCCAACAGCTTATCAGGAAGTAAATGTTGACATACAAGAAGTACGGGTGAAATTTTCTGATGACAGTTTAAATACCGGTTGGGTAACGCTAAATACTTCTCCCGGCATTTACCGTCTTCTGGATCTCCAAAATGGTGTAGATACATTACTGGCTACCGGAGTTTTTCCATTTCAAACTGTCAGGGAGATCAGGTTTGTTTTGGGACCAAACAATACCATTAAAGATGCCGGTGTGGTTTATCCATTGACAGTTCCCAGTGGTTCGGAGTCGGGTTTAAAACTTAAAATAAATAAAGACCTGAATGAGACGCTGGAGACCATTATTATTGATTTTGATGCTGCTTTATCTGTTACAAAAGATGGAACGGGAGATTATAAACTTAGACCTGTTTTAAG
>JBJTMN010000328.1:0-2550 GCA_046070545.1 Ferruginibacter sp. | reverse complement strand
CGTTTGACGAAGCCCGTTGTATTTATCACTTCGGGTATAACTGATCGCTTCATACTGCAGAAAATTACCGGAACTGTCTGCCATTTTCAGTGATCCGTTAATGATCTGTTCATCAGCAATGCCAACATTATAAGGCAGGCTCCAGTCCCTTAAAAATTCAATATTCCTTAACCGTTCTACTGCCCTGAAACGGCCCTGTACAAATTCATACCCAAACCTTGCCTGCACCAGGAATGTCTTCTCAAATAAATGCAGCCTGGCTGAATCCTTTATGAACTGCAGCTTGCCTGCATAAGCCCTGTCGTTGCCTTTATCCTTACTTGAAAACAGGTTCACATCATAATTGCTTGTAGCTACTTCGGCCTTTAGTCTTGTCCTGGAATTAAATACATATTCGCCACCTATTGTTACCAGTTGTTGTTTTTTAGGTGAGATGAGTAGTTGCACAGGGGCATAATCGCCTTGTTTCACATTATTTACATCAGGCTGCACCCAGCCAAATACCTTTCCGTTGGTTGCACTTTGCAGCACGGTGTAATTTCCTTTGCCTGGCCCCAGGTAAGTAAAACTTAAATTATACAACACATCGGCAGGATTGGTAGAAAAAACAAAGATCGAATCGTGGATGGTGCCGTTGTATAAGGTATCGATTTTTTTATAGAGTATTTTGCCCAGACTTAAAGTATCTCTTACCTGGTTCAGATAATAAGCTGTATCAACACCATCACCGATATCGGCCAGGAACTGTTTTTGTTTGGTATCCAATACCTGGTTTATAGAAGAGTTTTTTGCATCAGTATTATTGTAGAACCCGATATTCAGGAAGAATTTGTTCTTAAAATTGATCTCATCACTCCCATATATCTGTGAATTTAAAAAATTCCGGTCGGCATATTCAAACTCTACCTGTATCCTTTTATCTTTTGTAACCAGTCGCTTTTGTGTAAAGGTCAATTCTGCCGTATTATAATTGATAACATAATCCTGGTCTTCGCCACGTTGCAATAACTCACCGTCCATATAAACACGTTCGGTACCGGCTAGTACTACAAAATACAGCTCCAGGTTTGGACTGGTTAATCGGTAAGGGCCCTGGTTCCCTTCAAAGGGTGTTAACTGGTTACGGGTAGACTTACCTTTTGCAATAGCGCCACTCAGTAAAAGTGAGTTAGAAATATTTTTTGTGATCTTATTATCTGTAATAAAGGACACCCCCTGCAATCTCTTATAAAAATTAAGGAAGTAATTTTTGCTTTGGCGGATATCGATATCACCCAAATTTATCTGCCAGCCTTTTTTCTTTACCTGCAGGTAAATACGATCAAAGTCACGCAGGTCCTGGGTATTTCCATCGGGCTGTACAGGAATATTATTGTCTGTAATAGCTGCTGTAAGTTCCAGGCTATCGCCTATGAAGCCATTCAATTGCAGGTTAAGGCTGCTGCTGACCACCGCATCCTGGCTGTTGCCAAATGAAATGCCACGGCCAAAACTTCCTTCAGATTTTATGTTCCCAAAATCTGTAAGCGGGCTGGTTTGTTTAGCCCCAACCCTTAATGTAAATGGGTTGTTGGCAAGAAAGTTATTACGGATGCTGTCGTAACTGAAATGCCTTACCACAGCGTTTAACTTATAAGGAAACACCCGGTAGGTAACTGTTACATTTTCCTTGCCTGGATTTTCCAGCCAGGTAATAGTGGCATTTACCTCATCAATCTTATAGTAATAAGGAGATATACCATCAATTATTACAGAGCCGGGTACCAGGCTTAAGGAATCCAGTTTCACTGTTTTTTCTCTGGTACTGATAGTTACTTTATGAAGGTTGGAAAGCGACTGCGGATTTATCTGTGCACATACAAATTGCACAGTGAAAATAAGCAGCAGGGATATGTATAGCTGTTTAAGCTTCAATATATCTTTGGGATTAGTCCGTTAAAATTACTAATAATTAGCGTAGGTAGAAAACCATATTTACCTGCACAAAAAAGCCTTCTTTGCAGAAGGCTTTCATATAAACTTCAACCAGGTTAATCTATTGTTCAGTGGTTAATCCAGCTTTCAGGTACTCCCTGTTCATCCTGGCGATATTAGCAACAGAAATTCCTTTAGGGCATTCAGCTTCGCAGGCATAGGTATTGGTACAGTTTCCAAATCCTTCCTTATCCATTTGTGCCACCATGTTCAATACCCTCGATTCACGTTCAGGTTGCCCCTGCGGTAATAAAGCCAGCTGAGAAACCTTGGCGCTTACAAAAAGCATGGCACTACCGTTCTTGCAGGCGGCTACACAGGCACCGCAACCAATACAAGATGCTGCATCAAAAGCTGCATCGGCATTCTTTTTATCGATCGGTAAAGAATTTGCATCAACTGCATTTCCCGTATTTACAGAAATAAAACCACCGGCCTGCATGATCCTGTCAAATGCACCGCGGTCAACCATCAGGTCTTTAATGACCGGGAAAGCCGCAGAACGCCATGGTTCCACTACGATAGTATCACCATCTTTAAAGGCACGCATGTGTAACTGGCAAACCGTATTCTTTG
>JBJTMN010000327.1:0-5346 GCA_046070545.1 Ferruginibacter sp. | reverse complement strand
TTGATCTGCTCAAACTCCATACTGTGGCCTATCTTACGCATACGTTTGTTGCCGTACTCGGTTTGTATGGTGGTCTGCGACAGCAATTCATATTTACGCATCTGCAAAAAGGACGGGTATACGGGAATGGTTTCACCGGCTTCAATATTGTGGCGTCGTTTCAGCAATCCCAGTAAGGAGCTTACATACATGATGATGCGGCCGAATGTATATTCACCACGGGTTACCGGCCGCAGGTTATAGATGATATTCTTTTGTTCGGATGCCCTAAACCGGTAGCTGAGTTTCCAATCCCTTTTTTGAAACTGCTCCGGCAATTCATCAATGATCTCCATATCAACCGTAAAACGCATGTTGTTCTTTAGCTGCAGTTCTACTTTATTTTCATCACCATTACTGAAACGGTCGGCCGTAATTCTTTTTGCTGCCGGCGCTTTGCTGATCACAAACAGAAAAAGATAGTCGATAAGTACAAGTAATGTTAAAAGTAACAGCACCAGGTTTGCTGCAATGTATATTGCCGGTATAAAAAAAGAAACGATAAATAAGATAATACAAAGGCCCAGCGCAAGATAAAACCGGTCCGCCAGGTACAGGTCACCAATGTATTTTTGTATACTTCGCATAAAGTTCCTCCTTCAGGAGGTAATTTTTTACCTGGGTACTTCAATAGCTTTTAACATATTCTCGATCAGGTCATCGGCAGTAACTCCCTCCATTTCTTTTTCGGGTGTAAGTATGATGCGGTGCCTCAATACATGCGGAGCCATTTCCACAATATCTTCAGGCGTAACAAAATCACGTCCCTTGATGGCTGCATTGGCTTTGGCAGAACGCAGTATGGCCAGCGATGCCCTGGGCGATGCCCCCAGGTATAAGGCCGGGTTATTGCGGGTTTCATTCACGATCCTGGCAATGAACTCGATCAGTTTTGGCTCTATAATGATAGACTGAACCTGGCTACGGTAATGCTGTATATCGTTTGGCGATAATAATTTACGCACCCCTTCTATCATCTGCGTTTGCGTTTTTCCCTGCTGGCGGTTTAATATATTGATCTCTTCCTGCAGGCTTGGATAACCTACTTCAATTTTAAAAAGAAAACGATCCAGTTGTGCTTCGGGCAGGCGGTAAGTACCTTCCTGTTCAATAGGATTTTGTGTAGCCAATACCAGGAAAGGGAAACGCATTTCATGGGTAATGCCATCAATGGTCACCTGCCTTTCTTCCATCACTTCAAACAGGGCTGCCTGTGTTTTGGCAGGTGCACGGTTTATCTCATCTATTAAAACAATATTGCTGAAGATGGGGCCGGACTTGAATTTAAAGTCGCCTTCCTTTGGGTTGAATACAGAGGTTCCCACCACATCACTGGGCATCAGGTCGGGTGTAAACTGCAGTCGCGAAAAATCGGCATCAATGATCTTTGCCATCAGCTTGGCAGTTAATGTCTTTGCTACACCTGGTACGCCTTCAATTAAAATATGGCCGTCGCATAAAAGGCCGATCAGCAAAAGATCAACCATCTTATACTGGCCGATGATCACCTGGCCTATCTCGCTTTTGATATCAAATACAGCCCTGTTCAGCCCGCTCAGGTCAACCCGTTGTTGAAAATAATTCTCTTCCATCAGTTTTTATTTTTATAAAAGTTTTGAATCTGTTCCTGTAAAGAAAGCAACTGGTAATCATTTACCACAGCGCTGCCCTGTGTGGCCACAATGGTACGGTAAAGGGTTTCCACCTTATCTTTATCAACACCACTCTTGCGGCTGAGCAATACTACAAAATCATCATTCACATGATTGGTATTTACAAAATAGGTATTGCGAATGTACTCATTAAAATAAGTAATCATCTTATCGGCAATATTTTTATTGTCTTTTTTCTGCAGGTACAGGCGGCCAATGGTTTCGGTAAATGTTACCGAGGTATTTTCGTTGGGCTTAAGCTGTGGTATGATCCGTTGTATGCGTTTACCGCCAAACAGGATATACAATGCCAGCAACAATAAGGCCAGCAGGAAAGCATTTTTCAGTGGAGGGTTTTTCATGATCTCGGCAAGACTTGAAAAATTCCTGTTTGAATTTTTACGGCTGCGCAGTTTATAGTAATAATCATCCCAGTACACATGCTGTGGCCTGCTTTCGGTAAAGGCTAGTGTATTTTTTAAATGCTGGTAGTTATTATCCTTCAGTAAAAAATAATTGCTGTATGCACGTGGATCGCACTGCAGGTACAACTTCCCTTTGCCGCGGAAGTACACGACCAGGTTGGGTCGTTTATCTGCATTATATCCCAGTATGCGGGTATTGGTACTGTCTATGCCGGTAAAATAATTCTGAAAAGGATAATAATAGTATCCATATTTCTCTTCCGGCTGTGCCACTGAATTGACCGAAGCATTCCCCATTTCGCCGATCATCCTGTCGAGTTCCGGTGCATTGTATGATTCATTACAACCCATTTCATCCAGCAGTTGCTGGTCTATTAATGCTGATGAGACAAAAAGGCTGTTACCTGCTTCCACGTATTCCATCATGGCCGTTACCTCTTCTTCTGCCAGGTACAGTTTAGGCGCCAGGCAAATATACAGGGCGCCGGTATCGCTGATGTTCTCCCAGGTATCCTTAAAATCCTTTTTCCTCACCTGTACTACATTATCGTTGTACATAGCTTCTACCTGCCGGTAGGCAATATTGGCGCCAAAAGGTTTCTTGTCATTTTTTGAATACGATTCTTCCAATGAAGGCAATTTCCTCCCTCCACCGCCTGAGCAGCCTGCCAGCATTGCAATGATTGCCAGTAATGAAAAAATATAGGTGCTTTTAATTTTCAAAGAATGAACTATAACTTTTGATTTAAGATCCTGAAACCATTTTCTATCTTTTCGTAAATGTCTTTGTTAATATCAAATTCGCCATACCATACATATTCATAGTTCAAGGTAAGTCCTGCAAAAGCCTGCCGCATATCAGCATTACTAATCTCACTTACATACTGAAAATTGGTTTTATCGGGTGCCAGGTTTACCAGGTTTTTACCGGCCAGCAAATGCAGGGTACGTAAATACTGGTAGCGTATGGCCTGCCTGTAGTTACCGTTTTGCAATGCCTGCCGGATCAATCCATCAAAATCACTTTCAGGTGTAATGATCTCTTCCTGCACTTCGGCTATAATATCCTTTACTTTTTTAGATCTTCGCCTGAAACCTCCATCCGATAAAAAAAGCTGGTACAGGATGAACCCAATAAAACAGATCACAAAAGTCCACAGTAAAAGACTGAGGATGCCAGAACCCAGTATATCATTGAACAGGCCTGTCTTTGGTGGTTCAGGTGCTTTCTTCTTTTTCTGCTGGCTTTTTAACAGGCTGTCTAAATATTTTGTGTACGCGTATTCTTCCAGGTTTCTCCATCTTTTAACAGAATCATACCGGAGACCGAGACTGTTTTTATACAGTGTAGTATCCGGCGGCGTTTCGGTTTCCTCTTTCACTTCTTCCACAGGCACATTCAGCACCATACTGTCAGGGTTTACTACAACTTCATCAGGTGATGCTGCAGGTATTACCGGTTCATCTTTTTGTAATAAGGAGGTATCCTCATAAATGACCTTTTTCTGCGCATGCGCCACAGCAAAGAATTGCAGCAGTAAAATTAATATGTAGCTGGCTTTACGCATGTTCCTGCTTCAGCCTGTTAATGATACCATCTGGCTGAATATAATAACCTTTTTGGTTTAATCGGATGGGGAGAATGATAAAATACCAGATGATGAAACCTGCTGATACAGCCAGGATCGCTGCGCCGGCCCACACCGGCAGTCCTGCATTTGCTGACTTATCAAAGGTCTGGCTCATTAAATGCGTTATATAACTTTCAAAGAATGCCGCTACCAGCAGAATGGGTATGATGATGAGCAGTATCTTGATGGCATCTTTAATGCCACGCTTACAGGAAACCTTACGTGAAAATGTACCCGGGAAGATCATACTGCTGGCTATGATAAAACCTGCTGTGGCAGCGATGACAAAAATAGAGATCTCCAGGGTACCATGTATCCAGATGACCAGTACTGACTTTAGCCCAAGATCATGCGCAAAGAACATGTATTGAAAAGCCCCCAGCATCATGCCGGTTGACCAAAGGCCAGCCACGTTGATGACGGGCCATTTGAACAATGTGGGTATGCCCAGCAGGAATCCTCCCAACACAAACATCATGGCAATGAAAATATTATTCAGGGCAATTCTTACAAACATGGTAAACGGATTACCGTCTTTATAAACGCCAAAGGGATCTCCGTTGCGGATATTCTCTTCTGTCATATTCACATAATCATCTCCCAGGATGCCCCTGATAAAATTCTCATCTTTCATGGATGAGAAAACGCCAATACCTACAAACAATAAAAATACAATGGTAGTGAATAAAAAAATGCGGTGATATCTCTTAAAAAGCAAGGGCAGCTCAAATTTCCAGAACTGGAAAATGCGGGTGTATTTTTCTTTTTTATTCTGGTAAATACTTTGATAGATGCCTGCGGCTATCCCGTTTATCCAGCGGGTTACCTTGCTTCGGGGATAAAATGTTTTAGCATAGGACAGGTCATCAATGAGGGTAATAAAGCGGTCTGCCGTTTCATCGGGATTGTCTGTCTGCGAGTGCTGGTATTTTTGCCATTTATCCGCATTCTGTTTAATAAACCTGGCCTCTCTCATAAAATAATACTAAAATTAGGGATACTAACATGAAACTACAAATTCTCTCATATTTATAACAATAATTATTGAAAACAATCTACTTTTACGCAGCAACCTATACCCATGTCCATTATTCAGATTCCCACAAATTTCAATATTGATATAGAATTTGAAATTGCAGAATTTCATAAGCGGCTATTGGCATACCTGATAGACCTTACCATCCTGGTTCTGTACATGATCAGTATGATCTATGTGCTGGTAGGCAGCCTTCGCCTGGATGAAGATTATATAGGCATGCTCATCCTGGTGGTAATGGTGCCCATGTTATTTTATACCCTGCTTACCGAATTATGGATGAACGGCCAGACGGTTGGTAAAAAGGTCATGCGTATCCGGGTGATAAGTCTTGATGGCGGTGAAGCCAACCTGGCTCAATACCTTACACGCTGGTTCCTCAGGTTCTATGAATGGGGCTTTATCATGTTCTTCTTTTTTTATGGCAGTTTTTCACTGGGGTTTCTGCTGTTGTTCGTTGGGGGTGTAGCCTCTGTCATCATCATATCTGTTACACCAAAAAACCAGCGCCTGGGCGATATGGCTGCGGGCACTGTAGTGGTAAATACCCGGTCGGCACTTAC
>JBJTMN010000326.1:0-6157 GCA_046070545.1 Ferruginibacter sp. | reverse complement strand
TTTTACCATTTTAAAAAATAAGCTGCTGCAACCTGCTCCAAAACGTCCGCCAGTAAAAGATCTAATGAGCAATACATTTCTGCCCAACGAAATGGTGGTTTATAGTTTTCAGCGAAAGAACAGGAATTACCCGGGATTAGTGATGGTAAGAAGTAATGATGGAAGTTTCATAAAAGATAATGCAGGAAAATATTTTGCAGTACCGCAACTGGCACGCAGCGGTACCAATATGCCCGGTTATCTCAGTAATGGGAATACTCCACAGGGTATTTTTAAAATATTTGATTTTGCGGTTTCGAAGGGTCGTTTTATTGGGCCTACTACCAATATACAAATGGTATTGCCTTACGAACGATCAACCGATGTGAGCGATTCTGTTACACGATCATTGGGTGATAACTACCGGCTTTTACTACCGGGCTCCTGGAAAAATTATTTCCCGTTTCTTGAAGCCTATTATGCAGGCAAGGCCGGGCGTTCAGAAATTATTGCACATGGTACCACAGTAAACCCTGCATACTATGCAAAGCAGCCTTACTATCCTTTAACGCCCACACAAGGTTGTTTATGCACAAAAGAAATATGGAGTGCGGTTGATGGAAAGCGCCTGGAAAGCGACCAGCAAAAATTAGTGGATGCCGTACAAAAAGCCGGTGGCGCCAATGGCTATTGTGTGGTAATTGAAATTGATGCCCAGCAAAAACCAGTGAGCCTGAAAGATATTTTACCTTTTCTAAAACAGATACAATGAAAATGGATATAAGCAGCAGGGCAGATATAGAACAACTGGTGCTGCAATTTTACGAAAAGGTGAAAGCGGATAAGACGATTGGCTTTATATTTACTGAAGTAGTAGAAATGAAATGGGAAAAACACATCCCCATCATTGCCGATTTTTGGGAAACGATCTTACTGGATAATCCTGTTTATACAAAGAATGCCATGGAAGTACATTATGACCTGAATAACCGAATGCCCTTACAAAAGGCACATTTTGACAGCTGGGTGCATTTATTTACAAGCACCGTAGATGACCTGTTTGAAGGCAGGATCGCTGAGTTGGCCAAAACAAGGGCCAGGTCAATTGCTGCAGTCATGTTATTTAAAATGGAAAGCGGAAAAAAGGGTCTATGAAGATGCCTAAAGGTATGTGGTACAAGTGAGTGACACAATCCCTACACTGTGTAGGGACCATGAAAAGCAAATGTTTGTTTCCAAAAAAATTAAAAATGCAACTAAACTGGATATTTAAAAAATTTGATGAGCTTACTGCTGCCGAACTATACAGCATCATGCAACTGCGTAACGAGGTTTTTGTGGTAGAACAGAACTGTGTTTACCAGGATGCAGATGATAAAGACCAGCAATCAATGCATCTTTGCGGATGGGATGGAGCAGAACTTGTTGCCTATACACGTATAATTCCGCAGGGAATTTCCTATACTGAAGCCAGCATTGGCAGGGTGGTTACTTCACCGGCATACCGAAAAATGGGCGCCGGAAGGCAGCTTATGAAAGAGAGTATCAGCCGCTGTTACAGCGAATTCAGCTGCACAGCCATAAAAATTGGCGCCCAGGTTTATCTCACTGCTTTCTATCAATCGCTGGGTTTTGTACCCTGCAGCGGCCAGTACCTGGAAGACGGGATCCCCCATATAGAAATGATCCTCAATAAATAATTTACACCCAATACAATATCTTTAACAGTTTCCCGTTTTTATTTCGTGGTTTGTACAATTTATCCTCCTTTGTAAGCAGGTTCCTGTCCTTACCATACCAATATCCAATAATATCGAAAGACTAAACCTGTTCTCTGATGAAGCCATATTTACACAAATTTGTGCAAAAGCATGTTCTGCTGCTTCTGTTTAGCTTCACCATACTTTCAAATTCATATGCTCAGTCATTCCTGTTCGGTCAAAAAGTTAAATGGGAAGTTGGTTTAAACTTCGGCCCAAGTTTCTTTTTAGGCGACCTGGGAGGTAACTCCGGAAAAGGCACAAACGACATTAAAGATATAAACCTGGAATTTACAAAAATGATGAAAGGCGTTTTTGTAACTGCCTATCCAAAAGGCTGGCTGGGTGTGAGGCTGGCTGCAGATGTTACCTATTTAGAAGGAAGTGATGCAATTATAACCACAACGGGTATTGATGAATTATGGCGCAAGCAACGTAATCTTGATTTTAAAACTACTGTACTGGAAGGCTATCTTGCACTGGAACTCTATCCAACCATGATGCTGAGAAGAGATAAGAGTTATGAACCCAAACTGCGCCCCTATGGCCTGCTGGGTGTGGGAGTTTTTCATTTTAATCCTAAAGGTTCTTTAACAGATGCAGCCGGAAATAAAACCTGGTATGCATTACAGCCATTGCGCCTGGAAGGACAAGGTATGACTGAATACCCCAATGTAAAACCTTATAAACTGACCCAGATAAATATACCATTTGGTGCAGGCATAAAATACTATGCATCTGAGCGCATTAACCTGAGTACAGAATTATTATACCGTAAAACATTTACCGATTATATAGATGATGTGAGTGCGAAATACATTGACCCTAAAAATTTCAGTAAATATTTGTCGGCCGGAGATGCCGCTGTAGCATCAAAGCTTGCAGATAAGGTACAGCCGATCATCTTTCCGGGAATGACCAGGTTTTCTGAAGGCACCCAACGCGGTGATACCAAGAACGGTGACACTTATTTTTCGGTGGTACTGAAATTTGGCATACGCTTAGGACCGCTCAGTGAAAATTCTGTATTAAGACAAACCAGGTGCCCATCAGTATATTAAAATCCAATTAAAAACCAACATTATGAGTAACAACATTCAATTAAATCCCGGATCATTTAAAGTGATCGTTGCATTAGCTGCCTGCTTGTTGATCGCTTTTGAAATTTTTAAATGACCTATAAACTTATAAGTGTAAGAGATACAACAGAAGTTTGACCCCAAAGAGGAGCTATGAGTATTTTTATATTCAAAGATTACCCCTGAAACCACAAAATTTAAATTTCGTTGACATCTTTTACACTTTCTTAAAAATCCATGGTTATGAGGCATGGATTTTTTTATTTCAGTTCGGGCAGCAAATATTTTCCGGTAAAACTTTCTTTTACTTTTACCAGGTCTTCGGGCAGCCCTTCAAACAAAACCCTTCCTCCTCCATCGCCGCCTTCGGGCCCGATATCAATAATATGGTCAGCCACTTTAATTACATCCATATTGTGCTCAATAACCAGCACCGTATTCCCCCTGTCAACCAGTTTGTTTATAACTTCCAGCAAATGCTGAATATCCTGGAAGTGAAGCCCGGTGGTAGGTTCATCCAGTATGTAAAAAGTTTTACCCGTATCTTTTTTACCGAGTTCAGTTGAGAGTTTTACACGCTGTGCCTCTCCGCCACTTAGTGTTACGGCACTTTGCCCAAGGGTTATGTAGCCCAGTCCAACATCCTGCAATACTTTTATTTTACGGTAGATGTATGGCACCGCCTGGAAGAATTCAACCGCTTCATCAACCGTCATATCCAGCACATCGCTGATAGATTTTCCTTTGTAACGGATCTCCAGCGTTTCCCGGTTATATCTTCTTCCATTACATTTTTCGCAATGCACATGCACATCAGGCAAAAAATTCATTTCAATCACCCGCATACCACCGCCCTCGCACACATCGCACCTGCCACTTTTTACATTGAACGAAAAACGGCCTGCTGTATAGCCTCTTATCTTTGCTTCAGGTACCATGGCAAACAGGGTTCTTATATCAGTAAAGAAACCGCAGTAAGTTGCAGGATTGCTTCTCGGCGTTCGCCCGATGGGGCTCTGATCGATCTCAATAACTTTATCTATTTGTTCCAGGCCTTTGATGGATGCATATTCCAAGGGATTTGCCTTTGAATTATAGCAGAACTTATTCAGTAGTGGATATAGGGTTTCATTTATCAAAGTAGATTTTCCGCTTCCGCTAACTCCGGTTACCAATATCAGTTTACCCAAAGGAAATTTTACGTTGATGTTCTGCAGATTATTTCCCTTCACTCCTTTCAGCTCAATAAACTTTCCATTCCCTTTTCTTCTTTCTGTTGGAACAGCGATCTTTTTAGTTCTCAGTAAATATTGCGCTGTTTCCGAATTGGAATCCAGGATGGTTTGCGGAGTTCCCATAGCAACAATCTCGCCACCGTGTTTGCCTGCCTTAGGGCCAATATCAACAAGATAATCCGATGCTAACATGATATCCTTATCATGCTCTACCACCAAAACGCTGTTGCCGATGTCACGCAGGTTTTGCAATGCAGCGATCAAACGTTGGTTATCCCGTTGATGTAGTCCAATACTGGGTTCATCAAGAATATACGTGATACCCTGCAATTGTGAACCAATTTGTGTTGCCAGCCTGATACGCTGTGATTCGCCACCACTAAGGCTTTTAGAAGGCCTGTTTAAAGAGAGATAGGTTAATCCGACATCCAGCAAAAACTGCAACCGTTCCCTGATCTCTTTCAAAACATCTTTGGCAATGGAGTTTTGTTTATCACTCAAACGTAATTCAATACCATCAAACCAGGCAGCCAGGTTATCTAAATTTAAATTGCTGAGTTCGGCAATATTTCTTTTATCAATTTTAAACCAAAGGCTTTCTTTCCTGAGCCTGGCTCCGTTGCAGGAGGTACAGGTAGCAAGCTGCATATAACCCTCTACCCAGCTGCGCAACATCTCCGAACTTTGTGATGAACTGAACCATCTTTTCAGCATCGGAATAATACCTTCATAACTTCCTGTAAAAACTTCAGGAACCGATTCATCACTCATATCTATCTGTAATGCCGGGTTGATATCCTGGTCGCCATACAAAAGCAGGTCAAGCTGTGCCTTTGGCAGGTCCCTGATCGGTTTGGTAAGATTGATCTTGTGTTTTCTTGCAAAAGCAACCACCTGCTGAAACACACTGGCATCGCGTTCTTCGCCCAGCGGCGCAATACCTCCTTCAGATACACTTCTGGTTGAATCGGGCAGTACTTCATCCATATCAATGGTGTATACATTGCCCAGGCCTTTGCAGGTTGGGCAGGCACCATATGGCGAGTTGAATGAAAATGCATTAGGCGAAGGTTCTTCATAGCTGATGCCTGTTTCTTCGCACATCAGTTGTTTGCTGTACTGCACCACTTTATTATCGTCATTGATCAGCAGGAACATCAGTTCTTTACCCAGTTGCAACGTTTTTTGTACACTCTGGCTCAGCCTCACTTTCATATCATCCGTAACAGCCATCCGGTCGATCACCACTTCAATATCATGGATCTTGTAACGGTCAACCTGCATCCTGGGTTTCAGGTCCAGCACTTCGCCATCAACCCTCACTTTTAGATACCCTTTCTTACGGATGTCTTCAAACAATTCCCGGTAATGCCCTTTTCTTCCCCTGATGAGCGGGGCTAGCAGGCTGATCTTTTTATTCTCAAATTTTTCAAAGATGTTGCTTACAATTTCTTCCTCGCTAAACTTTACCATCTTTTTTCCGGTATTATAGCTGTAAGCCTCTCCTACCCTGGCATACAACAAACGCAGGAAATCATATATTTCTGTTACCGTACCAACTGTACTGCGCGGATTTTTATTTGTGGTCTTTTGTTCAATAGAAATCACAGGCGATAAACCGGTGATCTTGTCCACATCAGGCCGTTCCATATCGCCTACAAACTGGCGGGCGTATGCACTAAAGCTTTCCATATAGCGCCGCTGGCCTTCATTGTAAATAGTATCAAATGCCAGCGAAGACTTTCCGCTGCCGCTTACGCCGGTAAAAACAACCAGTTTGTTTTTCGGAATTTTAATATCAATATTCTTCAGGTTATGTTCCCTTGCACCAAATACTTCAATAAAGTCTTTATCAATAATTTCTTCAGTGGAAGAAGCCTTCTTTACTTTCGCCATTATATTTTTTGCTTACTGTAAAGATAATGGCGGAATTTTCAAACAACCAAATAAAAATTGTACAATAATTTGTGAAAATCTTAAAAACCTTTACCGTAAAGGGTTTGGGGCTAAAAATTATTTTATATTTTTTCGCATCCATTCTTCCTGGGAGCCGGCTGCCTGTTCCAGCGTAACCTGTTCTGCAATTTTTTCCTGTCCTTTGATG
>JBJTMN010000325.1:0-2789 GCA_046070545.1 Ferruginibacter sp. | reverse complement strand
ACCGGCAAAAGAAGGGAAGTAACCATATTTATTGTTCTTACCGAATTTGGTAGAACCATCAGCCCTGAATGTAGCTGTTAACAGGTATTTTTCTTTGTAGTTGAATACCGTTCTTGCAAAGTAAGACTGCAGTTCATTTGTAGGATCTGCAAAAGATGTTATGCTCCTGTTGGTAGGATCGGTATACTGAATATAATCAGCATAATCCAGTCCATAATCTCCCATTCCGGCACCATTTTGACCAAAACCAGCCAGGTCATATCCTTTGTTAGAATATTTCAGATATTCAAAACCTGCTACTGCATTCAGATTCAGATCTTTCATCAGCTTCTTATTGTAGCTTAAGGTATGTGTGAACTGCTCAGTTGATAACTGGTTCTGAGCCAGTCTTACACGGCCTTTGCCATAAGTATCATTGAAGTTGATGAATGGCTGTACAGTTGTACCCCTTGCACCAACGGCATAGTTTAAGCTATATAAGAACCTGTATTCAAGATCTTTGGTTATTTTATAGTAAGGAGAGATGCTTGCAAGGATAGTAGTTACCCTTGATTTATCTGTAATAGCTTCCTGAACGGCCAAAGGATTCAGTAAATCACCACCCGGAACCACGTTCAGTGAACCATCCGCTTTACGTAAGTTTTCAGTTGGGTTCCATTGCAGTGCATTACCTATTAAACTTCCCCTTGAACCGGCGTCGTTTGAAATAGGAGCAATTTCCTCTTTATACTGGCTTGGGATCACATTCAGGTCAATTCCAAGTTTCTTGTTTTGTAATAATTTGAAGTTAGCACTGATATTGGCAGTATACTTTTTTATACCTGTTTTCCTTACAATACCATCCTGGTCTAAAACACCCAGAGATATCCTGAACTTGGCATTTTCGTTACCACCGCTCAGAGACAGGTTATAATTTTGAGTAACAGCTGTTCTTGTAATGGCATCCAGCGCATTAACATCACTTCCTTTGTCATTACCATTACCTAATCCATAGTAACCAAGTGCTTCTCTGAACTCTCCGGCATTTAATACTTTAATTCTTTTGGCAATTTTAGAGAAACCAACTGAACTACCAAATTCTACTTTAGGCTGACCAGAAACACCTTTTTTAGTGGTGATCAGAACAACACCATAAGCAGCTCTTGATCCGTAGATCGCAGTAGCAGAAGCGTCTTTCAAAATGTCGATAGAAGCGATATCAGATGTGTTGATAAAGTTCAGGGCGTTATTACCCGGGTTGCTTCCACCTAAACCGATATCACCTATTCCCGGGCGTGGCGACCTGCCATCCAGAGGCACACCATCAACAACATATAAAGGCTGTCCGCTACCTGTGATAGCAGAAGCACCCCTGATCTTTACAGTACTTCCGCCTCCGGGAGCACCACTGTTGTTAATCATTTGTACACCGGCAACCTTTCCTTGGATCAGCTGGTCGGCCGAGGTATAAACCCCTTTGTTAAAATCCTTTTCCTTAACTGAGCTTACAGAACCTGTAAGGTCTTTCTTCCTGGAAGTACCATAACCAATTACTACTACTTCGCTCAAACCTTCAGAAGTAGCGATCAACACTACATTCACCGGGCCTGATCCGATAGTTACTTCCTGGCTTGCAAAACCAATGGATGAAACAGTGATACTGTTTACCGAATTGGCTACAGACAAAGAAAATGAACCGTCGGCTCCAGTCTGGGTTCCGTTCTTGGACCCCTTGGCAACAACTGATGCACCACTTACTGGCGATCCGTCTTTGTCACTGGTAACTTTTCCTGTAATGGTTTTTTGCTGTGCATTCGCTATGAATGACCCTGCAAGTAACAATAAGGCAATAGATAGCCTCTTAACAAGCAATTTTAAATGCATATAGATATCGTTTTAATTTTGGAGAGCTAAAAGTATATCCTTTAATTTGAATTAAATTACTGTTAATTTTGTGTAGCTTTTGCAAAGGTTTGCGAAACTGTTTGCAGTGGAAAAAAAGTACCTTTAATTTTAATTAATAAGCTCAAAATGGAGAATGTTACTTTAAAAAGGATTGCAGAAGTACTTGGACTAAGTATTTCTACGGTATCCCGTGCCTTGAAAAACCACCCCGATATTTCTGCTGCAACCAAAAAAAGGGTAAATGAAATTGCCCAATTCCTTGACTATGAACCTAATATAAACGCCATTAACCTGCGTGCAAAAAGCAACCGGGTACTGGGGCTAATCGTTCCAACTATTTCAGGCTTCTTTTACGACTCTTTTATTGCTGCCGTTGAGGAAGAGTGCAGACTGAACGATTACAGGCTGATGATACTGCAATCGGGCAATGATCCTCAGATTGAAGCCAATGATCTTAGTATATGCAGACAAAACCGGGTATCGGGCCTTTTCGTTTGCCTGTCGGTAAATAGCAGCAATATGGCAGCTTTCGATAAATTCAGGGAAGCCAGCATTCCGCTTATATTTTTTGATAAGGTACCCGATGGTGATTTATATAACAAGGTTTGTATAGCAGATATGGAAGCAGCAAAAATGGCCGCGGAAATGCTTATCAAAAAAAAGAAAAAAAAGGTGCTATCACTTTTTGGCAACAAATCGCTCTCTATCAGCAGGCGGCGGCTGGAGGCCTATAACAATATTATGCTGCGTGAGCAGGATGTGGTGATTGATGTTGAGCATTGCAGCAGCACCCTGGAAGCAAGGAATATCACCAAAGAATATTTTTCAAAAAAGGAAAAGCCAGATGCCGTTTTTTGTATGAGCGATGAGATCCTGATCGGCGTTATGAAAAGCCTGAATGAGCT
>JBJTMN010000324.1:0-2512 GCA_046070545.1 Ferruginibacter sp. | reverse complement strand
GGAGGTAGTTTTTAGTATGATTGTTATCAATATTCTCATAGCCGAAGCATAGCTACTGGTAAAAATCCGGGCGGGAATTGTATTTAACGACAAGTATGCTGTTACTGCCGAAAACCACAATTTTATATTTCCATAAAACACAGAAAACAAAAAGTTTGTTATAATTTTAATGCTGATCAATAATATACCCTGATACATCCCCGGGCCGGCTTTATTTACATTTTAAAATAGTTACCATGATTCATTCATGCAGATTGTTTGTAACAGTTACGCTGATACTGTTTACATCTTTATCCTGTTTCTCACAATCAGTAAGCATAAACAATGATGGCAGTACTGCCCATGCCAGCGCCATGCTGGATATTAAAACCAATACAAAGGGGTTGCTGATCCCCAGGTTGACAAAGGCAGAAAAAAATGCGGTCGCATCTCCGGCAACCGGATTGCTGATCTACCAGACCGGTCCTGACAGTACTGGTTTTTATTATTACCAAAACCTTCGCTGGAACTGGCTGTCGGATAATGCAAAAGCAGATACCAGTTACTGGGGGCTGCATGGTAACAGCAATATCACACCGCCTGCTGCTGCCAACAATGTTCCTATAAATTTTGCAACAGATACCTACCTGGGAACTTCAGCACCTCACGACCTTTCATTTGTAGCAGGAGGAAATGAACTGCTGCGGCTTAAGCAGGTACCACTGGGCGGGTTAATTGGCTTATCAAACCGGAATCCCGAATATGGTTTGGATTTGCGGCTGAGCGATCCCAGTCCCGGTACTGATATAGTAGGAATGCGTATTGTACCAACTTCCTTATTTGATTTGAACAGCAGCAATAATATGTATAAGGGCCTGGTTATTGGAAATAACAAGACAAACCCCAATGAAACAGTTATCTGGAATCATGGAAATAATCAGGATGCCAGTATCAGGATAGGGTTCGATATTTTTTCGCCTTTTGCAAGACCGGCTGTAAATATTACTCAGTACGGATTGGGTATTTATCAAAGAACGCCTCATTATGCATTGGACATACATGCTTTTTCGCAGTTTGCGCCCGCTGCAAATGTTACCAATAAAAACGGGGTAAGAATAACCTATGACGGGCAGGAAAATCAGCCAGACGAAGTGAAAGGCTTATTTATGGGAGTAGACAGGAATAATTCTTTTAAAAGTTATGTATGGAATTATGCGGATGGATCTGGCGGCAATTCTCCCTATAAAGCTATTTATTTTGGGGTGGGTGGCGATATGGACTATAGTGCTCAACCAGCCACCATGGAATTGCAGGATGGTAAGATCATCATGGGGCGTATCACAGACCCAACCTTTTTCTTCCCCAGTACACTCAACATACAAACAGACTATGCAACCGGGGTTGCAAAAAACGGAATGTCAATCATGAAGCACCTGGTGAATGGGGTTGAATCGGCCTATTTTGGAACGGATGTGAATGATAATTTAAATGTGTACAAATATGGTGGTGGGAATATTTTAATGGGTAATCCACAGGATTTTCCGATAACAATCAATCCTAACAATTTTATTGGCATTAAAACAACCACGCCCAATGCCCCATTGCAGTTCGACGATACGTATGGGAATGGCAAGCTGGTATTACACAATAATTTTCATGGGAATTTTCCGGGCAATGATCATGATTTTTACGGATTTGGGGTAAATTCCGGTTCACTCCGTTACCAGGTGCCAAGAAATACGGCTGCACATATTTTTTATGCCGGCAATAATGCAGGTACTGCATCCAACGAACTGATGCGTATTACCGGCGATGGTTTTGTGGGCATCAATTATAATAACCCGCAGGCACCATTGCAGTTTGCCGATGGGCCCACAAACAGGAAGATTGCATTAGCAGGCTTTAGTAATAATGATCACAATTTCCTGGGCTTTGGAAATTCGCCGGATGGGGGCCTTCGTTACCAGGTTCCTTTTGGTAATTTCGATCATGTTTTTTTTAAGGGTGATAACGGAGGCAGCACTTCAACAGAATTATTCAGGATTTCAGGAACAGGTGATATTGGAGTTGGCGCCAGCTTTCCGGCAGCATATGGGCATATTGGTACCAATCGTGTAATGGAGATCAGGAATTCACTTTCCGGTGCCGGTAACGTGCAGTCGCACCTGATATTATCAACTTACGGACAAAGTGGTTTAACGGGAGGTATTACCTGGGCAGGCTTAAACCTATCGGGTGAACAGCGGACAGGTTTTATTGCCAATGCATATGAAACTGCCAACCAGACCAAACTTTCTTTTTACACCAGGAGCAATGCAGGTATTTTAAATGAATCTTTTTATATCCAGGGCACGGGCAACGCCTGGTTACAGGGCACGCTTACCCAGGCCAGTGATGCCAGGCTGAAGCAAAATATTCAGCCATTATCGGCTGCATTAAACAAAATTGAACAAATGAATGGCTATACCTACAACTGGATAAACGATCAGCGTGACAACGAGCAACAGATAGGGTTGCTGGCACAGGAAGTTCA
>JBJTMN010000323.1:0-7623 GCA_046070545.1 Ferruginibacter sp. | reverse complement strand
TTCCCGATGATGATTACAGGCTGAAAACAACAGGAACTATTGACAATTTTGATTTGTACCGGAGCAAAATAAAAGCGGGCCTTTACCACCAGTATGTACGTAATTGCCTGCAGCTGAATAACGGCAAAAATAATTTTATTGATATCGCAAATTATAGCGGCGTTGCAGCAACCGACTGGAGTTGGGGCGCTTTGATATTTGATATGGATAACGACGGATGGAATGACCTGTATGTATGCAATGGCGTAAACAGGGATGTTACCAATCTTGATTTTACAGATTTCTTTGCCAATGAAGTAAACCAGAAAATGGTTATGTCCGGCGAAAAAAAATCGGTTGATAAGATACTGCAGCAAATACCAAGAACGCCCTTACCTAATAAAGTTTACCGGAACAACAAAGACCTGCATTTTTCAGATATAGGAAAAGATTGGGGTCTGGCAGAACCAACTTTTTCAAACGGTGCTGCTTATGCTGATCTGGATAACGACGGAGACCTGGACCTGGTTGTTTGTAACCAAAACCAACCTGCATTCATTTACAAGAACAAGTCAAGAGAAATTAACCGGAATAATTTTATCAGTTTTACCCTAAAAGGAAAAGACAAGAATCCGTTTGCCATTGGCAGCAAACTGCAGGTATTCAGCAATTCTGAGATCTATACCAGGGAGCTTTTCCCAAGCAGGGGCTTCCAGTCTTCAGTTGATTATAAAATAGTTTTTGGGCTGGGAAAAAATACAAAAATAGATTCTGCCGTAATTACCTGGCCCGACAGAACTACCAGCACCCTTATTGCGCCCCAGGTGAATAAACTTCATATAGCAGACCAGTCTGCTTTAAAATCTCTGCCGGAAAAAAACAAGGCAACTACTACTGCGGTAGCAACAACTTTCACGATGCAGGCAAGTAGTTTTGAAAAGCACCAGGAAAATAATTATGTTGATTTTTATAATGAAAGACTGGTACCCCGGGCGTTTTCACGTGAAGGTCCAAAAGCTGCCTCGGCCGACGTTAACGGTGATGGCCTTGCCGATATTTTTATTGGTGCTGCCGAAGGAGGAACAGGCCAGTTATACCTGCAGACTGCCGATGGCCGGTTTGTAAAGAGAGAAGAAGCAGCTTTCCATCAGCCATACCGGTACGAAGATGTGGCCGTACAGTTCTTTGATTGCGATAAGGATGGAGATATGGACCTGCTGGTTTGCCCCGGTGGTAATAATCACCTGACAGATAGCCCGGAACTTAAACTGCGTCTCTTCAAAAACGATGGCAAAGGTAATTTTACCTTAGATGATGCTGTGCTTCCCGCAACAGGGATGAATATTGCAGTAGCCATTGCCCATGATTTTAATAATGACGGATTTGAAGATCTTTTCATCGGGGGAAGAAGTTTCCCGGGTGTTTATGGAAAAGATCCGCAAAGCTTTTTACTACTGAATGATGGTAAAGGACATTTTACTGATATAGCTGCAACAAAGAATCCTGATATTTCACATATTGGTATGGTAACAGGTGCAGTATGGGCCGATATTCTGGGCGATAAACAACAGGAACTCATCATTGTGGGCGAATGGATGGCCCCGCGTGTTTTTTCATTCAACAAGGATCATTTTGATGAGGTTAAAACCGACCTGGGTGAAAAATACGGTTGGTATCAAAGCATAGCCACAGCCGATGTTAATAATGATGGTAAAGAAGATATTATACTGGGCAATATCGGGCTCAATTTTTATTTAGACCCTGCAGCAGACAGGCCTGCTAAATTATGGATGAATGATTTTGATAAGAACGGAGAGATAGATAAGATGATGACCTATACCATTGACGGAAAGGATATGCCTGTTTTTTTAAAGCGGGATGTACAGGAACAGATACCGGGGCTTAAAAAGCAGAACCTGAAGCACAGTGATTATGCAAACAAATCCATCCAGGAATTGTTCCCTCCCGAACTGATCAGATCGGCTATTGTAAAGCTATTCAATTATGCACCATCCTGCGTGGCCATCAATAACGGTAATGGTAAATTCTCAGTAAAGGAATTACCGGTTACCGTACAGCTTTCCTGTATCAATGCTATTCAACCGCTGGATATTAACGGAGATGGATTCATTGACCTGGTGACAGGTGGAAACCAGTTTGGATTTTTACCACAGTTTGAAAAATTAGATGGTAGTTTTGGGGAAGTAATGATCAATGACGGTAAAGGGAATTTTGTTTGCCAGGAATCCGGGAAGAACGGCCTGAATTTGAGAGGCGAATTGAGGGATATCATCAGCATCAAAAATGCACAGGGAACTTATTTGTTGTTTTTGCAGAATAATGAATTACCCCTTTATTTTAAATTGAATAACCCGCCAGAGAAAAAATAACCGCAACCCGTTTGTATACAATGAATGAATTGAAAAAATATCCGGCCCTGTTGTGTTGCCTGTTATTGCTGCTTGGTTCTTCATGCCACACCAAAAAAACAGCGCCGCCGTTATTTGAATTGATAAAAAATTGCGGCATCAGTTTTACCAATACGGTGCAGGATAATGATAGCATCAATATTCTCAATTACCGGAATTTTTATAACGGAGCCGGTGTTGCAGTGGGAGACCTGAACAATGACGGTTTAGCCGATGTTTTTTTTACAGCAAACCAGGGCAGCAATAAACTGTTTTTAAATAAGGGCAATTTTCAGTTTGAGGATATTTCAGCAAAAGCCGGTTTTACAAACAAACAACAATACAGCACAGGAGTGGTTTTTGTTGACATCAATAACGATGGCTGGCTGGACATATATGTATGTAATGCAGGCAATATGCAGGATGCTTCCCTGCGGAAGAATCAATTGTTCATTAACAACCACAACCTCACTTTTACAGACAGTGCTGCACAATACGGGCTTGATAACGATGGATACAGCACCCAGGCAAGCTTTTTTGATTATGATATGGATGGCGACCTGGATTGTTTCATTATTAATAACAGCCCGGTGCCTGTGAGCAGCCTCGGCTATCCCAAACAAAGAGATCTGCCGGCTGATCAGTGGGCAGTAGCCGATAATTTAAAAGGTGGCGGAGATCATTTGTTTAAAAATGAGAAAGGGCATTTTATTGAAGTAACAACACAGGCAGGTATTCACGGATCCCTCATGAGTTTTGGCCTGGGCGTTACTGTTGGAGATATTAACGGAGATAATTATCCTGACATTTTTGTGTCGAATGATTTTTTTGAAAGGGATTATTTATACATCAATCAAAAGAACGGAACTTTTAAAGATGAGCTGGAAACCAGGATGAAGCATAACAGCTATGCTTCAATGGGAGCCGATTTTGGCGATATCAATAATGACGGCTACCCCGAAATATTCACTACCGACATGTTGCCTGCCGATGATTACCGGCTTAAAACAACACTGAGCTTTGATGATATAGATCAATACCGGCTGAAAGAAAGAAACGGGTTCTTTCACCAGTTCCTGCAGAATACCCTGCAACTGAACAACGGTCACGGCAGGTTCAAAGATATTGCAAACTACAGCGGTGTACAGGCATCTGAATGGAGTTGGGGCGCATTGATATTTGATGCCGACAATGATGGCTACAATGACCTGTATGTGTGTAATGGCATTTACCACGATCTTACCAACCAGGATTTTTTAAGTTTTGATGCCAATGAGATCAAAGAACAGATGATGGCATCAGGCAAAAAAAATCTGAGAGAACTGGTAAAAAAAATACCTTCTATAGCAGTTCCCAATAAAATGTTCAGGAACCTGGGCAATTTAAAATTTGCTGATGAAGGAGTGAACTGGGGCTTCAACGAAAATTCTTTTTCAAACGGGGCTGCCTATGCCGACCTGGATAATGATGGTGACCTGGACCTGGTTGTAAATAACGTAAATGAACCGGCATTTGTTTTTAAAAATAACAGCAGGCAGCAGCAAAAAAATAATTTCATTGGGATCAATCTCAAAGGCAGCAGTAAAAATATTTTTGCGATTGGCAGCAAGATCCTGGTATATAAGGGTAAGGAAATATACAGCCGGGAATTGATGCCCAGCCGTGGATTTCAATCATCAGTAGAATATCGCCAGCTGATCGGGATAGGTACTGCTGCATCGGTAGATTCAATGATTATCATCTGGCCCGACCGCAGCTTCACAAAAGCAATTAATCCGGCTATTAACAAATACATCAGTTTCACTCAACCAGAAAAAGCTGAAAAAGTGACAGAAACCGGCACGATACAATATGAATCATTCTTTGAAAAAATAAATACCAGTTTTGAAAAGCATTCAGACGATGATTTTATTGATTTTTATAGTGAACGCGGCATAGCCCAGATGCATTCGCATGAAGGACCCAAAGCTGCTGTAGCAGATATTAACGGCGATGGATTGGATGATATCTATATCGGGGGAACCCGTTCAAAGCCAGGACAGCTTTATATACAAAATGGTTCAGGTAACTTTGTTAAAAAAGAGGAGGAAGCATTTAAACAGTTCACCGGGTTCACGGATGCATCCGTTCTGTTTTTTGATTGTGACGGAGATGGAGATAATGATCTCCTGATATGTGCTGCCGGTAATGAAGCCTTGCCTTTCAGTAAAGAACTGCAGCATCGCCTGTTTTTAAATGATGGTAAGGGTAATTTTAAGGTAGCTGACAATGCATTTCCTCCAAATAAAGATAATATTGCTGTTGCCATTGCCAATGACATAGACGGTGATGGTGACCTGGATCTTTTTGTAGGGGCGGGTTTTGTTTCGGGTAATTACGGACAGGTACCGCAAAGTCATATTTATATAAATGCAGGCCAGGGACATTTCACAGAAATGCCCGAGGATAAATGCGGTGGCTTAACCCATGCAGGTATGATAACCGGCGCAATATGGGCTGATATGGACGACGATAAAAAAAATGAACTGGTAGTAGTAGGGGAATGGATGAGTCCCAGGATCTTCAGGTATGATAATGGTGCATTTAGTGAAATGCAAAACAGCCTTTCAGCTTTTTCTGGCAGCTGGCAATCTGTTACAGCAGCTGATCTGAACGGAGACGGAAAGACCGACCTGGTATTGGGTAACCTGGGCGAAAATTTTTCACTTAAACCCGATAAGGAAAACCCGCTTAAATTATTTTTAAAAGATTTTGATAATAATGGCCAGACTGATAAAATATTTACAAGAACAGTGGATGGGAGGGATAAGCCTGTATTTATGAAGTCGGAACTGGAAAGCCAGATGCCGGTATTAAAAAAACAAAACCTGCATAATGCAGACTATGCGCAAAAAGCTATACAGGACCTGTTCAATAAAACACAAATGGAAAAAACGATCGTGAAGCAGATCAATTATATTTCCTCCTGTATTGCCTTTAATAACGGAAAAGGAAATTTCAGCATCAGTAAATTGCCTTTGCAGGTTCAGCTTTCTTCTGTTAAAGCCATATTATGCCTGGATGTGAATGCTGATGGATTTACCGACCTGGTAATGGGTGGAAATGAATTCGGATTTCAGCCACAACTGGGCCGGCTGGATGCAGGTGATGGAGATGTTTTATTGAATGACGGGAAAGGTAATTTTACTTTAACTGACCAGGCCGTTTCGGGTATTGAAATACCGGCGCAGCTGCGTGATATGGTGTTGGTAAAACGAAAAGGGGAAATCGCAGTTTTGTTTTTACAAAATAATGAATTGCCGGTTTTGTATGGCTTAAAACCAAAGGCTAACAAACCATTTAAAAAATAACGGTTGCATACCAGCATGAATAAATTATCTGCATATATTATTTTAGCCGCTATCGGATTTTGCGCTGTCATGTTTTGTTCATGCAGGCAAAAATCAGCACATTCCGGACCTGCTCTATTTGAAGTACTGAAAGAGGATAAGACCAACCTGCATTTTTTCAATGAACTGAAACCTACTGCTGAATTCAACATGCTGAAGTACATGTACTATTACAATGGTGCCGGTGTGGCTGCAGGTGATTTTAATACCGATGGTAAAATTGACCTGTTCTTTGCCAGTAACCAGGGCCAGAATACGATGTACCTGAATGAAGGTAATATGCAGTTCAAAGATGTTACGAAACAGGCCAGGATACCGGTTGACAATTTCTGGAGTACGGGTGTAAGTGTTGTTGATATCAATAATGACAGTTTACCTGATCTCTATATCTGCAGGGTAGGAAATTTTAAAATACTGAAGGGGAGAAATCAATTGTTGGTTTGTACCGGAATAATTGACGGTGTGCCGGTTTACCAGGATGAAACAGATCAATACGGATTGGGATTTTCAGGATTCAGTACCCAATCGGCTTTTTTTGATTTTGACAATGACGGTGACCTGGATATGTTTTTAATGAACCACTCGGTAAATCATAATGGAAATTTTGCTCCACGTGTAAGTTTTTTGAATACCTATGATAGTTTAGCCGGGGACCAGTTTTTCAGGAATGACAATGGCCATTTTACAAACATTACCAGAACCTGTGGTATTAACAGCAGTAAGATCAGTTACGGCCTGGGTATCACCGTCAGTGATATTAACCTGGATGGATGGCCGGATATCTATATTGGTAACGATTTTCATGAAAACGATTACCTGTATATCAACCAGAAGAACGGTACGTTTAAAGAAGAACTGAACGATCATATCATGCACACCAGCCAGTTCAGCATGGGAGTAGATGTGGCTGATATCAATAACGACGCTTTCCCGGATGTGATCTCCATGGATATGATGCCTTATGATCCTGAGATTTTGAAAAGGTCACTGGGCGAGGATCAGTACCAGACCAGTCTTGAAAAAAGAAAATACGGGTATAACCATCAATACTCCAGGAACAACCTGCAGCTTAATCAAAGAAACGGGATGTTCTCAGAGACGGGCTTTTACAGTGGCATATATGCTACAGACTGGAGCTGGAGCAGCCTGTGGCTCGACTTTGATGATGATGGAAATAAGGATCTCTTCATCAGTAACGGGATACCTAAAAGGTTGAATGATATTGACTACATCAACTACATGGCCAATGATGTAACCCAGGAGAAAATTCAGGGACAGAATCTCGATGAGAGTGATATGGAAATGATCAATAAATTTCCGGAAATAAAATTACCGAACCGGTTCTTCAAAAATACAGGCAATGCCAGGTTTGATGATGTTAGTGACTATATACAAGGCAATCCGAATTCATTCAGTAACGGTGCTGTGTATGCCGACCTGGATAATGACGGCGACCTGGATATCGTGGTGAATAATATATGGAGCCCGGCGCTTGTGTATAAAAACGAAACGAAAAAAAATAATTACATCAACCTGGATTTAACCGGTGCTTCCCAAAATATAAATGCACTGGGCGCAAAATGCTTTGTTTTCAGCAATAATGAGATCATGTATGCCGAAAAATACCCGGTACGGGGATTCATGTCGTCCATGGAAATTCCGCTGCATATAGGAACCGGGGCAAAAAAAATCGACTCGGTCATTTTGGTATGGCCCGATAACACGTATCAGCACTTGCAGGTAGATTCTGCAAACCGTAATCTAAAATTAGCATGGAAAAAAGGCCTGCCCTTATATAACTACCAGGTTGTTCAGGGCTTTTTTAAACCATTAAGTAAACCCATGAC
>JBJTMN010000322.1:0-9037 GCA_046070545.1 Ferruginibacter sp. | reverse complement strand
GCTTGATCGGATTTTCGAAAGAAATGTTGTCGACCGATGCAGTAACCACGGGTGCATTGCAATGGCGCTGGGCTGCGATGGCGGCCGCGATATCCATCCAGTACATCAGGCGGCCACCCATCAGGTTTCCAAAAGTATTGGTATCATTGGGTAAAACCAGTTCTGTCATCACTACCAGCGATTCACCTGCTTTCTTATCCATTGTAAAATTTTTTGCAAAGATAAGCGGATTATGTCAGCAGAATTAGTAGAGAAAGCGCCGGTTTTTATAAAACACGATATCTATCATGTTTAAATATTTGGCAGTTCGTGTTTGTTTTATGAATTTCGATTAACGAATTGCCACTTATGACAGATCAAACAAAGATTTCTTTCGAAAATACGGAATATGCATTTGCATACAAATCAGATGCAGAGTTAAAAAAAGCAAATTTTCTCTTCGGGTTTATGGGGAAACCCTGGCTGGTAAATACAGCGCTGAAACTTACTCCGCTGGCTATTAAATGGCATTTACCATTTACCAAAACCCTGATAAGAAAAACTATTTTTAAACAATTTGTTGGCGGGGAGACGCTGGAAGAGACCGCAAAAGTTGCCGATAAACTGGAAACCTACAATGTGCAGGTTATTTTGGATTATGGAGTAGAGGGAAAGGAAGGTGAAGCAAATTTTGAACATGCACGTGATGAGTTCAGGCGTGTGATCGATTATGCTGCTACCCAGGACAACATCCCTTTCATGAGTATTAAGGTAACCGGGTTTGCCCGTTTTTCTTTACTGGAAAAACTGGATACGGCCATGCATAGTGCGTCAGGCACCCTGATGAAAAGATACCTGCATGCAGTGGAAATGCTTCCGGATGCCGAAAGAGAAGAGTGGCATAAGGTAAGGCTGCGCATGCAGCAATTGTGTGAAGTTGCCGATAAAAAAAATATCGGAATATTGATCGATGCAGAAGAAACCTGGATACAGGATCCGGTTGATGCACTGGTGATGTTGATGATGGATGTTTTTAATAAAAAGAAAGCAGTAATTTATAACACAATCCAGTTATACCGGCACGACCGGTTACAATTTTTAAAAGATTCCCTTACTGCCGCTGTTGAAAGAAATTTCATTTTTGGTATTAAGCTGGTAAGGGGTGCTTATATGGAGAAGGAAAGAAACCGGGCTGCTTTAATGAATTATCCATCACCCATTCAGGAGGATAAAGAAAGCTGTGACCGGGATTTTAATGCTTCGGTAGCATTTTGCATCGAACATCTTGATAAGATCGCTGTGATTGTAGCTTCCCACAACGAATACAGTAATTTATATACCACGCAATTGCTAGATAAAAAAGGGTTGCCCCATAATCACCCTCATGTACATTTCTCACAACTGTATGGCATGAGTGATAATATAACTTTCAATCTTGCAAAAGCGGGTTGCTCGGTTAGTAAATATCTGCCCTTTGGTCCTATAAAAGATGTTATTCCTTACCTGATGCGCAGGGCGCAGGAAAACAGTTCTGTATCAGGACAGACAGGAAGAGAACTAGGTCTGATCAAAAAAGAATTACAGCGCAGAAAAAGTTAACTATCGTGTTTTTACTATGACAAAGAATAGTAAAAGCCGCTGATTATTAGTTATATTAATATTTATCTTTGGGGTTCATTTACATGTTGACCCGCCTTATAATACCAACCCTACTGTGTTTTTTATCCTTTGTTTCTGAAGCACAGGTTAGAAGCCTGCCAGCCGTGAAAGTAAACAGTGCTATAAAAATAGACGGCAACCTTGATGATGATGCCTGGAAAAATATAGAACCTACCGGAGATTTTATTACCATCTCACCAATTTACGGCCGGGTTTCGGCACGCAATACCAAAGTAAAAATCGCTTACGATAACAACGCAATATATGTAGGCGCCTATATGTACGATAATCCGGCCAATATACGAAAACAACTAACCGCACGTGATGTGTTGGACAGGCAGGATGTTGATATTTTTAGTGTTGGTTTTGATACCTATCACGATAAACAGAATGCCTTTGTATTTAAGGTTTCTGTAGCCAATGTGCAGGGCGATATAAAAATATCCCAGGGTGCAGGTGTAGTGTATGATTACAGCTGGGATGCTGTTTGGGAAAGTAAAACCAGTATAAAGGAAGATGGCTGGGTAGCAGAAATAAGAATTCCTTTAAGTGCAATCAGGTTTTCAAAAAAGGACCTGCAGGAATGGGGCTTAAACTTTGGACGCTTTTCCAGGAAGGAAAATGAGAATAGTGTTTGGTGCCCTATTAATCCAAACATCAATGGAGAATTAAACCAGTGGGGTGTTTGGACAGGAATTAATAACATATCACCCCCTACACGATTATCTTTTTTACCGTATTTATCAGGAGGTTTCAGGATCTCACCTACAGCAAAAGGGGATGTTACTGAATTTTTACGCAGCGGCGGTATGGACGTAAAGTATGGCATCAACGAAAGTTTTACACTGGATATGACATTGATACCGGACTTTGCACAGGTACAGAGCGACAATGTGTTGCTGAACCTTTCTCCGTTTGAATTGAAGTTTGATGATTACCGGCCCTTTTTTACAGAGGGTACAGAATTGTTCAACAAAGCTGGCCTTTTCTATTCCAGGAGGATTGGTGCAGCTCCTGGCTTAGCCAGTTCGGTCTTAAATAAATATGGTAATATGCCGGCTGATTATGAGATCAAAAAAAATCCGGGTATTACCAGGTTATACAACGCCACAAAATTTTCGGGACGTACCAAGGGCAATTTAGGCATAGGCATTTTCAATGCAGTTACTGCGCCCATGTACGCAAAGATCAGGGAAATAAGTGCGGGTAAGGATACCAGTATTTTAACCGAACCGCTTACCAATTACAATATTGTAGTTTTTGACCAGGCCTTAAAAAACAGGTCATCTGTAAGCTTTACCAATACCAACGTACTGCGCAAAGGCAACAGCCGTAATGCCAATGTAAGCAGCCTGGACCTTTCTTTATTTGACAAAAAAAATAATTACAATTTTTCTTTTTCGGGCAGGTACAGTGCAATATGGGGTAAACAGGAAAATAAGAACGGGTTTACAACCGGGGCCTCTTTTGGAAAAGTAAGCGGTATGGTGCAATATAAGGCATCAGTAAGTATTGAGAGTGATAAATACGATCCCAACGACCTGGGCTTTTTGTATAACAATAATTCGTTTGAATACAGCGGCAGCATAGGTTATATCATCAATAAGCCATCCCGTCATTTTCTTTTACATAATTACAGATTCAGTTTTACAAATACCTACCTGTATAAACCTTTTGAATGGGCATCCCTGCAGTTGAATGCAAATGCTTTTTTCCTGTTTAAAAATTTCTGGGATATGACGGCTAGCTTTCAAAGCAGTCCAACATGGAACAAGGATTACTTTGTGCATTCCAATTTGTATACCGGTTATTTTCTCAGGCGAACGCCATATTACTATTTCGGAATCAGCGGCAGCAGCGACAGCCGGAAAAAATTATATGTAAGCTGGAAATTGGGAGGGGCAGAATCCCCCTTACCAAAGGACCCATACTGGACAGCCAGCCTGGGATTACGTTACAGATTCAGTGATAAATTTCAACTAAGCACCAGCATGGATATTACGCAGGATAAAGGTAATTGGGGTGCAGCAAAAAGATCGGATGGTTCATTAATAATAAATCCCAACGGCTCGCCGGTAATTTCACGACGCAACCTTAAAACAAATACTTTTATTGTAAGCAGCCAGTATAATTTTAATTCAAGGATGAATGTAAATATCCGCATGCGGCATTACTGGTCCATTTTGCAGAACACCAATTTTTATAACCTGAAACCAGACGGGTACTGGCGGGATACCACATTCTTTGCCAATGAAAATCTGAATTTCAACACATTTAATATTGACATGTTTTTTACCTGGGACTTTTTGCTTGGCAGCAGGTTAACCATTGCCTGGAAAAATGCTCTGGGTGGCAATGTGAATATAGATCCCTACAGCAACAAAACATATTTCAGAAATTTCGGAAAGTCGGTCGATAATCCACACAGTAATGAAATAACGGTTAAGCTGGTTTATTTTCTCGATTACCTGAAACTGAAAAGAAAAAAATAGCTCACTTATTTTACCCGGATCTTTTTTACATCAGTTTGTAAGATAAACTTCGTTAGATTTGGTTTTGATTTACCATTCTTATTTTTTATTTTGTAACAAACGCAACAAATATGTCACAGGAAACAAGCCCGGATGTTTTAACATTTAACGAAAACAGTAAACCCAAACTTCCATCGGGTTTAAATGTGCTTACTATCTTAAGCTTTATCGGATGCGCCCTTCAGTTACTGGTCTCTTTGTATGGTTTCTTTAGTGCAAAAAAATCTTACGACAACCTGGATAAACTGACCGAGCAGATGAATTCGGAAAATATGCCAGGCTGGGTAAAGTCAATGATGGGTGATCCGGAAAAGATGGTAAAAACGATCACCAAATCTTATGAAAACCGTATACCGATCGTTTTATTATCCATTGCTGCAATTGGCCTTTGTTTTTATGGCGCCATGCAGATGCGTAAACTTAAAAAGCAGGGATTCCCATTATATACAATTGGAGAATTGCTTCCGTTTTTAACACAGGTTTTATTTATCGGAACATTCTCTCTCACGGGATTTGGTATGTATTTAAGTGTGGGTTTTGCTGCATTGTTTATTTTATTATACTCATTACAGCGAAAACACCTCGTCAATTAAAAAAATAAAAAAGCAGCTTGTGAGAGCTGCTTTTTTATTTGTATTGTTAACGCGGAAAATATGTTTACCAGGCTTTGGAAATACTTCCATTCAATATTTTAATGAGGTACAGGTGTTTGTTTTCAAAATAGTCAGGTACTGTGGTATTGCTGTTTAATTTTACAGGTTTAAAATTGTAATCGCAAAATACTTTCAGCGTTTTATCTGATAGGTGGCTCATGAAATCGGTTGGATTTTTTGCCAGCAATTTTGTAAATAAATATACCGATTCAAATCCCTTATAAGCCATATCTGATGGCCTTGTTTTGTAGTTTTTTAAATAAGTGGCCGTAAGCGATTTGCTGAATGTATCATTCCTGTCTGTATAAAACGGAGTAGTAAAGTACACCGGAAAACCTGCCAGGGCTTTTTTATTGTACAGGGCACTAAAATTATCCCAGTTGGGCATCCCGATCAGTGTAATACTGTACGTTTTGCTTATTTCGTTAGAAGCTTTGGCTATGTTGCCGGCAAAAGTCTCATCCAGGCTTCCGCCAATAATCACATTTTTACTGTTACTATCTAACCTTGATTTCAAAAAAGTGCCCGTTAGCTCTTCGTCCGCATTGATCGTTTCTATTGCCAGTAATGGTTTGCCATCCTGTTCATTCATTGCTTTGAAGTAAGAAGCAACCATATCTTCCTGTTTACCTTTTTGCCTGATGAGGTATATTTTATCGGTACCGTGGTTTTGAAGTATGTAACTGTAAATAGCATCGCAATGCGACTTTAAAGTAGAATTCATAACCACCAGGAAAGGGTTTGAAGTAACTCCTGCAACATTGGGATAGGTTGCGGAAATAAAAGGAATGCTCTTTTCCCGGGCAAATGCTGCCAGTTGTAAAAAATCTTCATCTTTAACACTGCCAATAATGAGATTCAGGCTGTCCAGCTTTTTATTTTGTATCAGGTCAGGTATCTTTTCTGAGAATGATCGTGTATCGTAAATACTGGCATTAATATAATCCTCACCAGCCTGCAGGCTGTCCAGTGCGGCCAATGCGCCTTGTACAAAATCAACTGCCGGTGCTATAAAACGGGGAACAGCCTGTTTATATCTGAAGGTGTTTTTGGTGAAAACAGAATCAAGATATAGCGGTGCAAATATACCAACACGATATACTGGTTGCTTAACAGCGGTATCTGCCTGTGCATTCAGGGAAAGTGAAGCAAAGCATGCAGCCAGTAAAAATAACCCGGTAAAAAATTTCTTATTCATATAATTAATCTACGATCTAAATTCATCAATTTTATTCCCATTCAATAGTAGCCGGCGGTTTACTGCTTATATCATATACAACACGGTTTATACCCGGTACATTATTAATGATCTCGTTACTGATATTTGCCAAAAACTCGTAAGGTAAATGTGCCCAGTCTGCAGTCATGCCATCAACTGATGTCACCGCCCTTAATGCAACCGTAAACTCGTAAGTTCTTTCATCCCCCATAACCCCCACACTCTTTACAGGCAGTAAGATAGTACCAGCCTGCCAAACACTTGCATACAGGTCATATTTTTTCAATCCATTAATATAAATCGCATCAGCATCCTGCAATAACCGTACCCTTTCTGCATTCACTTCTCCTAAAATACGTATGCCTAAGCCAGGCCCCGGAAATGGATGGCGAAATAACATTTCATGAGGAATACCCAGTTCCAGGCCCACACGCCTTACTTCATCCTTAAATAAAGATCGCAGGGGTTCTACCAGTCCCAGTTTCATTGTTTCCGGTAATCCGCCCACATTATGGTGCGACTTGATGGTTGCTGAAGGGCCATGTACCGAAAGCGATTCAATCACATCCGGGTAAATGGTTCCCTGCCCCAGCAGTTCTACTCCCTCAATTTTATGAGCTTCCTGGTCAAATATTTCAATAAAACCGCCGCCGATGGCTTTTCTTTTTTCTTCGGGATCGGTTTTGCCCGCCAGTTTTTTATAAAAATGTTCTTTGGCATCTACCCCAATTACATGAAGCCCCAGTGTTTTATAGATCTGCAGGACGTCTTCAAATTCGTGCTTGCGTAATACGCCGTTGTCAACAAAAATGCCATACAGATTTTCACCGATGGCCTTATGTATTAATGTGGCTGCAACGGTACTGTCAACGCCGCCACTCAGACCCATGATCACTTTTTTATTGCCGATCTGCTTTTTCAATGCTTCAACCGTATCTGTAATAAAATGCGACGGGGTCCAGTCCTGGCTGCAATTACAAATATTTACCAGGAAATTCTTAATAATGGCCTTGCCTTCGGCAGAGTGGTACACTTCGGGGTGAAATTGTAAACCGTATAAGGGTTTCTGGTTGCTCGTTGTTTGTTGTTCGTTGTCCGTTATCTGTTGTCCTTTGTCAGTCGTCTTTTAAAGGCAGCAACAGGAATACTTTCAGTGGTGCCTAATAATTCAAATCCTTCCGGTAATTCTTTAATGGTATCGCTATGGCTCACCCAACCCTGCGATGAAGGGGAAATATTTTCTAAAAGCGCATCCGCTTTGGTTGTTGTAAAGATTGCCCGGCCATATTCTCTTTTATCACTCTTCTCAACTTTTCCGCCATAAATTTTTGCCGTTAGCTGGGCTCCGTAACAAACACCCAGCACAGGAACTTTGGCTGTCATACCTTTTACATCAGCCTGTAAAGCATTTGCGTCATTTACAGAAAAAGGTGAGCCGCCAAGGATAATGCCCTTTAAACCCGGTCCATACACTATTTCTTTATTATAGGGGATGATCTCACAATAAACATTGGCTTCCCTAACCGTGCGGGCTATCAGTTGTGTGTACTGCGAGCCAAAATCAAGTATTAGTATTTTTTCTGTCATATTGGTGCGAAGGTAAATAATAAGTTGGATGTTATTTACCGTGTGGATTTGAGTTTACTGATACAAGTTTTTATATTTACAAAAATTATCAGCCATGAAGCATTTTCTTGTACTATTATTAGCTGTCTTTACATTAGTATCCTGCGATCATACTACCGGAAGTGGAAATATTGTGACCGAAACCCGTAATACGGGCAGTTTTGACGCCATTTCGGTGGGTGGATCTTTTGATGTGGAAGTTAAAATGGGGGATGCAATATCTGTTGTAGTAGAAGCTGACGATAATATTATGAAGTATATAGAAACCAAAGTTTCGGGTAAAACCTTAAAAATAAGGACAGAAGGTCTGCATAGTTATTCTAATGTACACATGAAGGTAGTTGTTACCCTTCCGGTGCTTACGGCTATCACCGCATCGGCATCAGCAGAAGTTGTGGCCGAAAACATACTCACAAACTCTGAAAAGCTGGCATTTAAAGCCTCCAGTTCGGCCAGTATAAAAGCAGAGGTAAATGCTCCGGATATTGTAACAGATGCCAATAGCAGTGCCAGTATCACACTCTGGGGAAAGACAAGAAACCACCATTCAGAAGCTTCCAGCAGTGCCGATATTCATGCATTTGAGCTTTTAAGCGAAAATACTACAGCAAGTGCCAGCAGCAGTGCCAATATAGAAGTACACGCCAGTGTAAGCCTGAATGCCCGTGCCAGCAGCAGTGGTAATATAGATTACAAAGGTGCTGCCGCAGTCACAAAATCAGAAAACAGCAGCGGGTCGGTTGAGAAAAAAGACTGATATGCAGGCAGTTAGCTAAAATCCTGAGTCATTTATTCCCATTATTTCAAAGCAGAAAAAGTATTTCTAAAAAACTTTCAGCTTTCCTTTGCCAATTACTTTCCAACCCTTACCTTTGCACTCCAAATTAAAAAAACGGATCAAAAAAGTTCTTTTTATATGTCACAGAGAATCAGAATAAAATTGCAGTCTTACGACCATAACCTGGTTGATAAATCAGCAGAAAAGATCGTAAAAACTGTACGTAGTACGGGCGCAGTGGTAACAGGTCCAATTCCTTTACCTACGCATAAGAAAATTTTTACCGTGTTGCGTTCTCCTCACGTTAATAAAAAAGCCCGTGAGCAGTTTCAACTGTGTACGCACAAACGTTTATTAGACATTTACACCAGCAGCAGCCGTACGGTAGATGCTTTAAGTAAGTTAGACTTACCTAGTGGTGTGGATGTTGAGATCAACGCCTGATGAACTTTACTCATAAAGAGTAAAAGCAGAAGGTAAGTTCTTAAAAAGAAAAAATGTGAACATCTAAGTACCGCTTATGGCGGCACCGCTGGATAAAAATAAGATACAATGAAAAGTATTATTGGAAAGAAAATTGGCATGACCAGGG
>JBJTMN010000321.1:0-4224 GCA_046070545.1 Ferruginibacter sp. | reverse complement strand
GGTATAACTGTAACTTATAAACATACTCACATCAGCCTTTCCGCTTTTTCTGGTAAAAGTCTTTACCGGGTTGAATTCAACAATGCCTTCAAATCCTTTGCTGTTGCTGTTACCTACATTGGTGCGGTAATTATAAAAACTGCCGTCTGTTCGTTGTTGTACAATGGTACCAATGCGGTTATTGTACTGGAGGTAAAAAACACCGGCATCAAAAAACAGGTAACTTTTTATTTTACCCCGGTAACCCAGGTCTGCATTATAACCCCTGGCATCTTTCAACTCCTGGTCAATGATATCGGTAGTGGGCGGGGCTGTAAGATCTGCAAACTGAACCGGCCTGTATGCCTGCGTGATGTTTGCATAGATCTCGGTTGCTTTGCCGGTATGGTACTCTGCTCCAATACCTGCCAGTATGAAACCCCTTGATTTGTGCTGGTCCTGTAAAATAATTTCCGCACCAGAGCTGGTAAATCCGTTTCTGCCGCTGGCATTACCGGTTATGTATTCATAACGGATACCCGGAATAATTAAGAAGTTTTTGGTAACACGGAAAATATTTTCGGCAAAGGCGGCTGCGTTTATTGTTTTAAAATCAATATCACGGTTCCAGATTCCGTCAGATAAAGTCATATCATAACTGGTACCGGTACTGCCTTTTCCATCAGATGCATACCGGAAAGTGCCGCCCCTGTAAAACCTGATGCCAGCAGAAAATGTTTGTTTTACATTCAATAATTGATAGTCTGTAATAAAACGGGCTTCCAGTCCTGCATTACGGTACTTATCTGCGTTTACATTTCTGGTATTATATTGATTGGTGCTTTTATTGATCGTATCGGCCACAATAATACCTGCGGCAGGTATATAACCCACACTGTTTCTGTCACCCCGGATACCAAATAATTTCACATTCAGTCTGCTGTGTTCATTAAAATCATAATTGGCAATGATGGCAGCGGTTGTCCAGGTAATATCAAACCAGTTTCTGCTGCGGTAGCTCTGGATAATATCCTGTTTCAGCTGGGCATCTGTTAATCCGCCTGGTTGCTGACTACGGATATGTGAATGCATCACTTCTGCAGTTAACGAAAATCTTTTATTGATCCGGTAGGTAAAAGTTCCAAAACCCGAATTGGTATAGTATTTACTGTTCTGGCGGTATCCATCTGCATTTCGGTGATCAAAAAAAGCATAATAATGAAATTTTGAAGTTTTGCCGCCAACAGCATTGTAGCTGTTAAACAATCCATTACTTCCGGCTGTCTGCTGTGTTTCAAATTCCAATTTTTTATTGATCTCGCTGCCATTACGTAAAATATAATTGACCAGGCCGCCAAACTGCGGGCCATATTGCAGAGCACCCTGTCCACGTATAATTTCAATACGCTGAACCGCCTGTAATTGCGGGTTGTAATAAGCTTCCGGGTAACCGAAAGGATCGGCAGCAATATCGTATCCATTCTGCCGTACATTAAATTCCCAGCTGCGGTTTGGGCTTAATCCTCTTGCAGCTAAACCTATCTGAATACCGCTGCCATCACTTTCCCAGATGTGTATACCCGGAACTTTGGCAACTATCTGGCGCATGTTATTGGTAACCACATTACCTTTTACATTATCTAAAACAATCAGCGTGTTTTTTTTACCGGCATAGATGGAAGTGCCCACAATTTCGGGCAATTGCTGAATATCAGTTTTGCTGTAACGGCCAACTACGGTCACATCTGGCAGGTATTTATGAACGGGAACCGTTGTGTCGGACAGGTACAGATGATTTTTTTCCTGTGCTGATGCGGTTAAACCAATGCCCAGCACTACAGTTAAAAGGTTGATTCTTTTCACAGTTTTTTATTTGACGGCAAAACTGCAACCATCTGAAAGCAAACTGTTGTTTAATCGGGAAAGTAATTTACGCAATGTGGAAAAACAGGTTAATGCAACAGCAATTCGCATGGCTTAATGCCTGTATGCTTTTTAAAAGCAGTAGAAAAATGTGAGATGGAAGAATAGCCCAGCATCATAGAGACTTCTGTTACGCTCAGGCCTTTATCATACAATAAATATTTGGCGTGTTCCATACGCTGGCTTTGATAAAAATCAAAAATAGTAGTACCAAAAATTTCTTTGAAACCTTTCTTTAAGTAACATTCATTGATGGCCACCTTACGGCTTAAAGCCTTGATGGTAATGGGTTCTCCGATATGCTGCAATAAAACCTCACGGGCTTTTATGATCTTTTCCCGGTCCTCGGCATTTTGCAGAAACTTGCAGGTAAACTCCGTTTCTTTATCATCGCCCAGCATACAATCCATACTGTACAACAACAGGATCTGTGTTTGGGCATTAATGAAAATATTTTCCCGGGTATCGGTGTATGTATGGTTCAGCAGTGCTTCAATGGCCGTCCTGGTTTTACCGCACAGGGGCAATTGTTTGCTGAAGGAAGTCTTGTGCTTAAAAGAAAGTACTTCTTCTGTTAAACCAATTTGCGTACTGTTATTGGTAAACTGTGAAAGGTAATTTGGTTTAAAACTAAAGCTTACCACATCCACGCTGTCCACTTTTTCAATACAGCTTTTGCTGGTATTGAATTTACAGAAATCGCATTCGGTTTGTTTTTGCCTGCAGTACACATTACCACTCACACAAAAATTCAGTTGCAGGTAATTGGCCTCGGGGTTGTTCTTTTCAACATGGTATATCAAAATGCCGGTATCATCAATATTCCACTGGGGCTGTTTGCGGTAACGGTTGATGGAGTATTGTACCGAACCAGGCACTACACGGTCAACATGCAGCAACACATCCAGGTCTTCCTGTAAAAAAGGCTGCCTGTGTGCAATGTTTAATATGTTTGCCTGTTGATTCATTGAAAAATTTCGATGCAAATATACGGAAGAATGTTTAAACATTGGAGTTTTGGGCATGACTTTTATCACATCGCAAAATGATTTGATTGGTAAAAAGCATTCTTGCCAGAAAATTCGTGTAATTCTTGCCTGAAATTCGCCTGATAAATGGTGAAAACCCGTGTAAAAATTCACCCCAAAATAAACCCCTTTTAATTGCCTGGAACCCCTGTTTTTTCGTACCTTCGCCCGAATCTGAATTTTACATATCAAAAGTGATTTAGAACGAAAATATGAGCACAGAAACAGAAGCAGTTCCTACCCCCGCCAACAGCAGTTATGGCGCAGACAGTATCCAGGTTTTAGAAGGTTTGGAAGCGGTTCGTAAAAGGCCCGCTATGTACATCGGTGATATTGGCGTAAAAGGCCTCCATCACCTGGTTTACGAAGTAGTTGATAACTCCATTGATGAGGCATTGGCCGGCCATTGTAAAAATATTACCGTAACCATTAATGAAGATAACTCCATAACTGTTGAAGATGATGGCCGCGGTATTCCGACAGCCATGCATACGAAAGAGAAAAAGAGTGCGCTGGAAGTAGTAATGACTGTGTTACACGCCGGGGGTAAATTCGATAAGGATTCATACAAGGTTTCCGGAGGTTTGCATGGTGTGGGTGTAAGTTGCGTAAATGCACTCAGCAGCAAATTGCATGTAGTGGTAAACCGCGATGGTAAAACATATGAGCAGGAATATGCAACAGGTATTCCCAAATATCCCGTAAGGGAAATCGGTGTATCTGATACACACGGTACCAAAGTGCAGTTCTGGCCCGATACTTCGATCTTTATTGCCAGTGTTTACAACCGCGAAATACTGGAAGGACGTTTAAGAGAACTGGCTTTCCTCAATAAAAGGATCACCATTCACATGCACGACCTGCGTGAGAAGGAAGAAGACGGAACCACTTATTCCAAAACCTTTTACAGCGAAGGTGGTATTGTGGAGTTTGTTGAAATGCTCGACAGGAATGCCAACCGCAATTCTTTACTGCCAACCGTGATCTATTGCGACGGATACGATGAAAGCACCAATGTTACGGTTGAAGTGGCCATGATATACAATACCGGCTACCAGGAACACCTGTTCAGCTATGTTAACAATATCAATACCATTGAAGGGGGCACGCATGTGGCAGGTTTCCGTCGTTCCATTACCCGGGTATTTAAAAGCTATGGTGAAAAAGAAGGCATGTTCGAAAAAGCCAAGGTAGAGATAGAAGGGGATGATTTCCGCGAAGGGTTAAGTGCCATCATCTCGGTAAAAGTACCGGAGCCCCAGTTTGAAGGGCAAACCAAGACCAAGCTGGGCAA
>JBJTMN010000320.1:0-4537 GCA_046070545.1 Ferruginibacter sp. | reverse complement strand
AAAAAACCCAACTAAAACTTAAATTTTATGGCCGGACGTCCAATTGATCGAATCCTTAACATTGGTGTATCAGCAGCAGCGGTACCCGTATTATTTGGTGCATTACAGAAAATATTACACTCACCAAATGCAGATCTGTGGTTAAAAATTGGTTTATATACCGAGTGCTTGATCTTTGCTGCCTATGCTGCATTGTACATTTTTGCACCGCCGCCAGAGGCTCCAATACCACTTGAGGCCAAGGTTTTAGGAGATTCGCCATTGAAAAATATGGATAAAATGCTTTCTGAAGCTGATATTACACCAACAAGCCTGAAAAAACTGGGTGAAAGTTTCAATAAACTGGGAACCAGTGTTGCAGGTATCAGTGATGTTAGCGATGTAGTAAAATCCACCAGCGATTTTGGTGCAAAAACCAAGGAAGCTACTGCGGCAATTGGTACCATGGCAAGTGCATTCAGTGCAAGTGCTGCTACTATGACGTCTTTCAACAGCGCCAGTGAAAGTGCAAAAGGTTTCCATGAGCAGGTTCAGGTATTAACCAAAAATTTAGGTTCATTAAATACTATATACGAGTTAGAATTAAAAGAAAGTAACAATCACCTGAAAGCATTGAATGGCTTCTATGGTCAGATGGCCCAGGCAAGTCAGGCTATGATGGCCAGTGTGGATGATGCACAAAAAGCAAAAGAGCAAATCGGAGCTTTGGCTACCAACTTAGGTAAGCTGAATGCTGTGTACGGTAATATGCTGAGTGCAATGCAGGGCAGATAATTAGTTATTACCTGAACTGTTGATTTTTTCGGAACCAAGTTCTCAAAAGGACTGCCACCGAATAACAGATCAACAGATCAGCGGATTAACGGAGAGAAAAAACTATTAATTAAACAATCGTAAATTAAAATACTATGGCTTTACCTAAAGAGCCCAGGCAAAAGATGATTAACCTGATGTATCTGGTACTAACAGCCATGTTAGCACTGAATGTATCAGCCGAAGTTATCGAAGCCTTTAAAACCGTAGATAAGAGTTTGGTGAAATCAAATGAAAATTTAGAAACCGGTAACCAAACAATATTTAAATCGCTGGCGGCAAAATTAACTGATCCACAGGTAGATAAAGTGAAATTAGCTAAATGGACAGCGGCTGCAGAAACTGCAAAAAAACTTTCAGAAGATTTTAATACATACATTGATGGATTAAAAAAGGACTTGAAAACCTTGTCTGGCTTCAAAGGTGAAAAAAATGAAAAAGGTGAAGATAAGTTTAAAGATGATGATCTGAATGCTTCTTCTAACCTGATGGATAACCAGAAAAAAGGTAAGGACCTGGATGACAGATTGAAAGCATACAGGACTGCAATGCTTGCTATTGATCCTGAAATCAGTACAGCGTTTGCCAATACATTCCCGATCGAAGTAGATCCTTCTAAAGATGCTACAACAGGTAGTTTCAGAATGATGCCAACCGTAGCAGCTGTTACCTTATTAAGTAAGTATCAGAATAATATTAAGAACGCAGAAAATCAGGTAGTAACGTTTTGCCACAACCAGATAGGCCAGGTAAAAGTTATCTACGACAAGTTTGCTGCTGTTGTAGGACAAAGTTCTAACTATTTAATGCCGGGTGATAAAATGAAGATCACTGCTGGTGTTGGAGCATTCAGTACACAGGCCCAGCCGCAAATTACCATTGGCGGAGCAGGCGTACCTGTAAATGCAGATGGTGTTGCTGAAAGGGAATTTACTGCTGAAGGTGGTGGTAATAAATCTGTTCCGGTGAGTGTTACATACACCAAACCAGATGGATCAAAAGAAACAAAAAGCTACACAATTGAGTATACTGTAGGTACACCAGGTGGTGCAGCAGTAATGCTTGATAAGATGAACGTTTTTTACATCGGTGTTGATAATCCTGTAACAATCGGTTCTCCAACAGGTTGGGATAAAACAACAGTAAGCATGACTGGCGGAACGATTACCGGTACCGGTTCTAAACGCACTGTTAGGGTATCTGCAATTGGTAATGCAAGCATCACTGTTGTGGCAGATGGTAAACCATCTACATTCCAGTTCCGTATCAAACGTATCCCGGATCCGATCATTAAGGTAGGTCCGAGTGGTGGCGGTAAAATGCAGGCAGTTGTATTCAGAAGCCAGCAGTTTGTACGTGCTGATCTGGAAAACTTTGATTTTGAAGCAAAGTTCCAGGTTACCGGAGGTACAGTTTACTTCATGAATCCTGGAGACAGGGGGGTTAAACAGGCTAATTTAACCAGTGGAAGCCTGGGTTCAGCGGCTGATTACATGAAAACATTAGTTCCCGGTTCTACAGTAATTTTTGATAATATACGTGTAGTAGGTCCTGATGGTCAACCTAGAACAATTCAGAATCCTCCGGGATTTTCTTTATACTAAGAGTTTAAATTATAAGCTATGAAAATGCGGTATTTCAAATACTTTTTACTTGCAATTTGCCTGGGCATATTTGTAAATTCGGTGGAGGCGCAGAAGAAAAAAACTACCCGTACTGCTACTAAACGCAGTACCCGTAAAACCACAACTTCTAAGACCAAAGCAAAGGTTTCGCCAACAGAAGCACAGGTAGATACTGTAGCAGCTGTGGCAGCAGTTCCTGCACCGGTGGCTATTTTTAACGACAGCTTGCCTATTAAACCGGTGAAGAAATCGTTAAGGCCTGATGAAGCAGTTGAAACAACTATGCTGAAAGACAGAACACCGTTACCTTACGAAAATCTAAGGGCAGATGATGCCATGTATCGCCATAAAATATGGAGAGAGATCGATACCCGTGAAAAAATAAATCTGCCGTTTAAATATGCCGCAGATGAGAATAACGGAAATCAACGCTTCATCTCTATTTTATTTAAAGCTATACAGGATAGTGCTGTAACGGTATTTGATGAAGTTGATGACCGGTTTACAACTCCTATGACCAGGGCAGATGTTGTTCGTAAATTATCCGGAGAACCTGTGATCGTTCCTATATATGATTCATTGGGTAACGTTGTAAGATATGATACAACAGTAAGAGATATCGTGCTGGACTCATTTTATAAGTTCAGGATAAAGGAAGAAGTGATCTTTGACAAAGAAAGCTCACGTTTATTCTGGAGGATATTAGGAATAGCACCTGTTATGAACGTTTATACCGCCCAAACGAACCAGTTCATCGGAACAAGAGAGCTGTTCTGGGTTTACTATCCTGATATGAGGCCAATTTTCTCTAAATACGATGTGTACAATGGTAAAAACTATGGTGCCCGTATGAGCTGGGAAGATCTGTTCGAAAGCAGGATGTTTTATGGACGTATCATAAAGAGTACAATTGATAATCCGTATGACAGGTTTATTGAACAGTACCCCGGATTAAAAGATAAAGGTATTCTTCAGTTACTGGAGGGTGAGAGTATCAAGGAAAAGATTTTCAATTACGAGCAGGACTTATGGTCATATTAAGCACCTGACTTTATAATACTGAAAGCCCCTGAATTTATTCAGGGGCTTTTTTGTTGAAATACTTAATCCTTAAGTTATTAATTATTTATCAACCTAAATAGAATTACCAGTTTGAGGTATTGGGTATAAAATACCTAATGATTACCTTCGTCCTGGTTTTTCATAGGATATTGGATTTTAAACGGGGCTGAATTTCTATTCAGGCCCCTTTTCTTTTGTTTTCAATTGCTCAAAATATTGTACCAACAAACCGGCCTTCGCTTTTCCCGTAACAGCAGCTATCTCATCTAAAGATCTTGCTTTTATATTTTTAACTGATTTGAATTCCTTTAACAGCAAATCTGCGGTAGCCTTGCCTATTCCCTTTACCTGTTCCAGTTCGTTAACAAAAGTACCTTTGCTACGCAGGTTACGATGATACGTTATTCCATAGTTATGTACCTCATCTCTTATTCTGCGGATCAGTTTAAGGCTCTCGCTATCCCAGGGTAATTTTACTGATTCTGTATCACCGGGGAAAAATATTTCCTCTTCATTCTTTGCCAGCCCTACTACAGCTGTGGAACCTGGTAATTGTAAAGAAGAGATACTTTGCATGGCTGCACTCAACTGCCCTTTGCCACCATCTATAATGATCAGCTGCGGAATTGGCTGTTTTTCATCTAACTGGCGCTTATATCGCCTGTAAACCACTTCTGTCATGGAAGCAAAGTCGTTAATGCCAACTACGGTCTTTATTTTAAAACGACGGTAATCAGCCTTGCTTGGCTCACCGTTCTTAAAACATACCATTGCAGAGACGGGGTAACTTCCCTGGAAATTTGAATTATCAAAACATTCAATGTGCACAGGAATATCCTGTAACCGGAGATCATATTTTAACTGCTCCAGTACCTTTATCTTTTCATCAGCAGTCTTATCTTCCAGGTTAAGCATTTTCCGTTTTCTAAGTTCTTCCCTGAAGTGATTTACATTTTTTTCAGAGAGTTCCAGCAGTATCTTCTTGTCGCCTCCTTTAGGAATGGTGATCTTTATTTCCTGCTCCGGGTAGTCAATAG
>JBJTMN010000319.1:0-2012 GCA_046070545.1 Ferruginibacter sp. | reverse complement strand
TTTTCCAGTAAGCCTTTCATTACGGGTGCATAGGTCCTGGTGGGACTCAATAAAAGTTGCCCGATGGTAGTATTAAATTGTTCGTTGTTTGTTGTTCGTAGTTCGGATGTGTCAGTTTGCTTTTTAATTGTCAACTCATCTGTTAACCTGTGTTTACCAATATAAACTACTTCTTCAGCAAGACCTGTATTGTAACTTTCTTTAAAATTTTCTGCATAAAACTTACTCAGCACATCATGCCGGGCGCTGGTAAGCCCATTGCTGCCCAGACCGCTGTTGTAGGCCGTTTCAAAAGTTGATTGTCCGTAACTGGCAAAGCCAACGATCACATCACCGGCTTGTATCTTTTCATTACTGATGATCTTGCTTTTGGGCCAGCGGCTGGTCATGGTGCCATTAACAGCAATGGTACGCACCACATCTCCCACATCAGCCGTTTCGCCTCCCAGGTAATGGATATTCACACCAAAGCCTTTAAGCTGGTCAAATAACTCCTGCGAACCATTGATCACCTGTTCCAGCACTTCACCCCGAATCAGGTTCTTATTCCGGTCGATCGTGCTATTGAAAACGATATTATCATAAATGCCCACACAAAGCAGGTCATCCAGGTTCATCACAATGGCATCCTGGGCAATGCCCTTCCAAACTGAAATATCACCGGTTTCCTTCCAGTATAAATATGCCAGTATGCTCTTGGTACCGGCGCCATCGGCATGCATGATGTTCACAAACGAGTCATCACCACCCAAAAAATCGGGATATACTTTGCAAAATGCATGGGGATACAATCCCTGGTCGAGGTTTTTAACCGCGGCATGAACTTCTTCTTTTTGGGCCGATACGCCCCTTTTATTATACAAACTCATAGCTGCAAAACTAATTGGCAAATGTGAATAAACCATTTTCAATTATCAACTACATTTGCACTTCTTAATTATGCAGATACACCGCGATATTAACAGCCTGCCCGTTTTCAGGAATGCCGTAATCACTATCGGTACATTCGACGGGGTACACCTGGGCCACAAACAGATCATTGATAACCTGAAAGCTGAAGCTTCAAAAGCCCGAGGAGAGTCGGTCATCATTACTTTTCATCCTCATCCCCGTAAGGTGGTTTCCTCGGTAATTACCGGCGTGAGGCTGATCAATACCCTTTCTGAAAGAATTGAACTGATGGAAAAGACAGGCATCGATCACCTGGTCATTGTTCCCTTTACCGATTATTTTGCCAGTCAGCCGGCCGAAGAGTACATCAGTGATTTCCTGGTTGCCAGGTTTAAACCGCATACCATCATCATCGGTTACGACCACCGTTTCGGGAAAGACCGTACCGGCGATTACAGGATGATGGAAGAAAAAGCTGCCGTTTATAATTACACACTAAAAGAAATTCCCGAACATGTTCTTAATACCATCAAAGTAAGCAGCACCAACATCCGTAATGCCATATTACATGGCAAAATTGATGAAGCCAGCAGTTTATTGGGATATGATTTTTTCTTTGAAGGTGAGGTCTTTCATGGTGATAAGATAGGCCGTACCATTGGCTACCCTACTGCCAATTTAAAAAGCACTGATGAAGAAAAGATCGCCTTAGGCGATGGCATTTATGCAGTATATGTCACTGTGGAAGGTAAAACCTACAAAGGGATGATGAGCATTGGATTCAGGCCAACCGTGAATGGTAAATTACGGGTAACAGAAGTAAATATCTTTGATTTTGATAAAGAGATCTACGGGCAAACCATCCGTGTTTCTGTAAAAAAGTATTTGCGCAGCGAAGTTAAATTTGATGGATTGGAAGCTTTAAAAAAACAGTTGCATAAAGACAAGGAAGATAGCCTGGCTTGTTTATAGGGATACTATCTTGCTACCATCTTTACCACCATCTCTTTCATCAGGGAAGCATCCGAAGTGCCTGTATCGCCCACTCCTACTCCTTTCAGGTTGTAATGATGCAGCAGCAGCAATATCCTTTCTATTCCTTCATATCCGTAATTATTAAT
>JBJTMN010000318.1:0-2723 GCA_046070545.1 Ferruginibacter sp. | reverse complement strand
CAAATCCTATCGCATCCATTTTTGCATGGACAAGAGGTTTGGCTTTCCGCGGCAAGCTGGATAATAACCAGGAGTTGATTGATTTTTGTAATGCTCTTGAAGAAGTTTGTATTGAAACTGTTGAAAGCGGCAAAATGACCAAAGACTTAGCGGTTTGTATACATGGCAATAAAGTAAACCATGGCGAACATTACCTGTACACGGAAGAGTTTTTGGATGCCATTGATGAAAACCTGAAAAAGAAAATGGGATTGTAAAATAAATTACGTTATAAATTAAAACGCCCTGCCAAAAGCAGGGCGTTTTAATTATCTTTAGGTATGACCTCAGCCATCATCATTACCATATGTACGTTATTATTAATTGCTTATATCTTTGATCTCACTTCTTCAAAAACAAGAATACCCTCTGTTATTTTTTTACTGATCCTGGGTTGGGGAGTAAGGCAACTGGCAATTGCACTGCACATCAACATTCCCGATCTCTCCCAGCTATTACCCATTTTTGGGACTGTAGGCCTTATCCTCATTGTGCTGGAAGGATCGCTGGAACTGGAACTGAACAGGTCGAAAGCACCGATCATAAAAAAGTCATTTATTGCTGCACTATTGCCGATAGTGGCTATGAGTTTTTTATTAGCGTTTGCTTTCCAGCATTTCCTGGCAGGCCTTTCATTAAGGGATGCCCTCACCAATGCTGTTCCGTTTTGCATTATCAGCAGTTCAATAGCTATACCCAGCGCAAAATACCTGAGTGCTGCAAACAGGGAATTCATCACTTACGAAAGCAGCCTCTCTGATATTTTTGGTGTTATACTTTTCAATTTTGTGGCTTTAACTGAACTCAATAAATCGCATACCATTGCTGAGTCGGGGATTCAGTTACTGATCATGATAGCTGTATCTTTTGCGGCAACCATCGTGCTTGCATTTTTATTGAGCAAAATAGAGCACCACATTAAATTTATGCCGATCGTTTTGCTCATACTACTCATCTATGCCATTGCAAAACTTTATCACCTGCCGGCACTCATTTTCATTCTTATTGTTGGTTTATTCCTGGGCAACCTGGATGAGTTAAAAAGATTTACATGGATTAATAAATTAAAACCTGATGAATTAAGTGTGGAAGTAGATAAATTTAAAGAACTGATTACCGAAGGCACATTTCTTATACGTACCGTATTTTTTTTATTGTTTGGCTACCTGATAGAAACGGCAGAAGTTTTAAATGCAGATACTTTTGTTTGGGCTACCGGAATTGTAGCAGCCACATTGCTGACACGGGCCATTCAATTCAAAATATCCGGGATCCCCATGACACCCATGTTATTTATTGCACCCAGGGGATTGATCAACATCCTGTTATTCCTATCCATTGTTCCGGCCCAGCATATTCCACTCGTTAATAAATCATTGATACTGCAGGTTGTATTATTATCGGTTGTGTTGATGATGGCCGGTTTAATAGCAACGGGGAAAAAGCAGGAATTGTTAACTGAAGAAAAAAGCAAAACTGATGAACCTGTCTCCGTCTAATGACCCTTTGCACGGCAAAACACTCCAGATGATCGTAACACACCTGGTGGAAATGTATGGCTGGGAAGAACTGGGCAAACGCATCCCTATAAATTGTTTTAAAAGCAATCCCAGCATCAATTCATCTCTTAAGTTTTTACGCAAAACGCCCTGGGCCAGGAAAAAAGTAGAAGACCTTTATATAAACGGGTAGTTCAAAAAGATTTACCTTACAGTGAATTTACTTTTATGGAAATACAAAAAGATATACGCCTGGCGGTTTTAATAGATGCCGACAATGTGCCTTACAGCAATGTAAAAGGAGTAATGGAAGAGATCACCAAATACGGTACCCCAACATTTAAACGAATTTACGGCGACTGGACCAGGCCTACCGTAAGCGGCTGGAAGAATGTATTACTCGAGAATGCCATCACGCCCATACAACAATACAGCTACACCAGCGGCAAAAACAGCAGCGACAGTGCTTTGATCATTGATGCCATGGATATTTTATACTCCGGCAAGGTGGATGGTTTTTGCATTGTAAGCAGCGACAGTGATTTCACAAGATTGGCTACCAGGTTACGTGAAGCCGGCATGAAAGTGTTTGGCATCGGACAAAAGAAAACGCCCAATCCCTTTATTGTTGCCTGCGACAAATTCATTTACATGGAGATCATCCCGGTATTTGGTGCCGAAACTGAAGAGGTAAGTCCAACCAAAACCAAATCCAGCAAACCATCACCCAAACCTTCGGTTGATAAAGTAAATAAGGAGACACTTAAATTAATTGCACATACTATTAACGACCTGGCAGATGAAAATGGCTGGGCATTTTTAGGAGATGTGGGCAATTTGATTTTAAAGAAACAACCCAATTTCGACCCCCGGAATTATGGTTTTCAAAAGTTAACACCACTAATAAAATCCTTACCGCAATTTGAGATTGATAAAAGAGAAACGGATAAGGCGGGGATAAAGTTGGTGTATATCAGAAATAAGGAATAGTTTAATCGAAATTAGCAGCATGCGACAATTATATGGAGTCTTGTTTTTACTGCTTTTATTTTCTTCATCAAAAGCTCAATTAAATCCATTCTTATCATTAAAGTTTGATAAGCTTATAATGTATGACTTTGTGGGTAGTAAAGATTCAAATTTAGATATTGTTGATAATAAAGGAAAATTAGCCACTTCAATTAT
>JBJTMN010000317.1:0-5343 GCA_046070545.1 Ferruginibacter sp. | reverse complement strand
TCATGTAAATATGTTTATTGGTAAAATAATGATTTGTGCAGCAAAGATAATTAAATACAAAGGGAGTATAAACCTGAATTTTAAAATATATGCTGCTGTCAGATCAGAATAATGCTGCAATCTCGTCAACCGGTATGGTGTGCATATAATGGTTCAGAAATTTTCCGTTTTTATTATAAACATATATATCTGGTATAGAACCCACCCTGTAAAAACGCGGCAAATCAAAACCTGCATCCCTGGTTACAGTAATATTGGGGTAATCAGCGATCTTGTAATCAATATAAAATTTCTGGGTACGTTTAAAATCCATCACAGTAACCATCAGTACCTGGGCATTCTTTAGTAAATCCATTTTAGCAGTCAACTTTTTTGTAGCTTCCTGGCAGTGGTCGCAGTCGGGATCAAAAAATATAAGAATTACAGGCTTTTTCTTTTCAAGCATGGCATTGGTAAAACTACTGCTATCAGGTACTTTCCTGATGTTAAAGGCCGGTATAAAGGGAGATTTGAAATATTGCTGGGTGGTATCTACCTGGGCAAATGCACCTGAAACAAAGCAAACGGCCATTAAACTAAAAACTATTTTCTTCATCCCTTAGAATTTTTGGTAAAACTAATTCCTTTGTTTGATAATTGATTGTTAAGTATAAAAAGAGCGATTTAATACTGAATTTCGGATTTAGCCATACTATTACTACTTTTGCAGCCACTTAAAAAATGTGATATTATGGCAACAACAGCAGATATGCGCTCAGGCCTCATCATTAAAGTAGATGGTAGCCTGTATAGTGTTATAGAATTCGGGCAAAACAAAACGGCCCGTGCAGCAGCCAAAGTTTGGGCTAAACTGAAAGGGGTGGATAACAGCCGCACCATTGAAGTAACCTGGAACAGTGGTGAAACCATCTTCCCGGTAAGGGTAGAAAAAAAGCCTTACCAGTACCTGTATAAGGATGATACCGGTTACAGTTTTATGGATACTGAGACCTTTGAGCAGATCACGGTGCCTGAAACCATGATAGATGCACCTAAATTCTTAAAAGACGGACAGGAAGTATCAGTACTTATCAACGGCGAAACGGACCAGCCAATGGGTGTTGAATTACCCGATAAGATCGTTTTGCTGGTTACTTACAGCGAACCGGGTATGAAGGGCGATACAGCTACCCGTACTTTAAAGCCTGCAACCGTTGAAACCGGGGCTACTGTTAACGTTCCTTTGTTTGTAAATGAAGGAGAACTGATAAGGGTGAATGCAAAAACAGGCGAATACGTGGAAAGAGTTAAAGAATAATTCAACAATAAACGATGAAAAATGGGTAACAGAGTAATCTGTTACCCATTTTTCGTTTTTTGAATATTTGGCAGAAAATGCCCTTTTTTGACAAAAAAATGGCAATTTCTGCCTGAAAATGCCCTTTTTTTCTATTTTTTTAAAATTAAGCTTGTTGGTATCATTAATTGTACCCTATCTTAGCAGCCCGGTTTTAATTTAAATTAACCTTTAAATAATTTACATGGACATCAAGCAAATCCAGGAGCTGGTAAAGCTCATCAACAAGACCAATATAGGCGAAATTACCATTGAAGAAGAGGGTGTAAAAATAACTGTGAAACAGAAAAAAGACCCTGTTCAGCATATTGTAGCCAATGCAGGAATGCCTTCTTATACAGCCGCACCGGCACCAGCTGCCGCAGCGCCGGCTCCGGCAGCAGCAGCACCGGCAGCCGCAAAAGCCGCTGAGCCCAAAACCGAGAACCTGGTAACCATCAAAAGCCCCATGATCGGTACTTTCTACCGCCAGGCAGGCCCGGGTAAACCCATTTTTGCCTCTGTAGGCGACGAAGTAACCCCGGGTAAAGTGGTTTGTATCATTGAAGCCATGAAACTTTTCAACGAGATAGAGAGTGAGGTTAAGGGTAAAATTGTAAAAGTGCTGGTAGAAGATGCCAGCCCGGTAGAATACGATCAGCCTTTGTTCTTAGTAGATCCAAGTTAAATTCAAATGAGCTAATTAGCTGATTTGCTAATGTGCTGATTTTTTAAAAAGCGAGATCTTTTCAATGCTCTAAATAATTCTGACCCATGCAAAAAGAATTGATTGAAAAAAATCCGATTCTTAAATTAACAGTTCAGTTTTCATTGCTGGTGATTGAATATTGCGAACAACTAGACAATCATAAGAAATTCATCATCAGTAAACAATTACTTCGTTCTGCCACTTCCATAGGCGCTAATTCCATGGAAGCGCAAAATGCAGAAAGTAAAGCTGATTTTATTCATAAGATGAAAATTGCAGCAAAAGAAGCAGATGAAACACAATACTGGCTGACATTGTGTGATTATGGACCCACTTATCCAAACTGCGGTAATTTATGGCCTAAGCTGGAGGAAGTACAGAAACTGCTGAACGCCATTTTAGGTTCAGCCAAAAGAAAAATCCGATAGCTTATATTTTGAGTTACTTTATTTTTTAACAAAGCTGCTTGCTTCCGTCATTAGCACAATAGCAAATCAGCACATTAGCAAATTAAAAATGTTTAAAAAGATATTAATAGCCAACAGAGGAGAGATAGCATTGCGGGTTATTCGTACCTGCCGTGAGATGGGTATTAAAACCGTAGCGGTTTATTCAACAGCCGATAAAGACAGTTTACACGTAAAATTTGCTGATGAAGCAGTTTGTATTGGTAAGCCTGCCAGTATAGACAGTTACCTGAACGTAGCCCACATCATGGCGGCAGCCGAAATTACCAATGCCGATGCCATCCATCCCGGGTATGGTTTTCTGGCCGAGAATGCCAAGTTTGCCAAGATCTGTGGCGATCATGGCATCAAATTCATTGGCCCCACACCCGATATGATCAACGCCATGGGCGATAAGATCACTGCTAAGAATACCATGATTGCAGCGGGCGTACCGGTAGTGCCTGGTGTAGAAGGCTTGCTGGAAAGTGTTGACCATGCAAAAAAATCAGCCAAGGAAATTGGCTACCCGGTAATATTAAAAGCTACTGCCGGTGGTGGTGGTAAAGGTATGCGGGTGGTTTGGGCAGAAGAAGAAATTGAAAAAGCCTTCGACAATGCCAAAACCGAAGCTGCAGCGTCTTTTAAGAACGACGGTATTTACATGGAAAAATTTGTGGAAGAACCACGTCATATAGAGATACAGGTTGCCGGAGACCAGTATGGTAATGTTTGCCACTTAAGTGAAAGGGATTGTTCAATTCAGCGACGTCACCAGAAACTGGTAGAAGAAACACCTTCGCCATTCATGACAGACGAGCTGAGGGAAAGAATGGGTACTGCAGCCATCAAAGCGGCCCAGGCCATCAATTACGAGAGTGTGGGTACAGTGGAGTTCCTGGTAGATAAACACCGTAACTTCTACTTCATGGAAATGAATACCCGTATACAGGTAGAACATTGTGTAACGGAGGAAGTGATCAACTTCGACTTAATTAAAGAACAGATAAAAATAGCTGCCGGAGAAAAGATCGTAGGTAAAGCCTACTATCCGCAAATGCATGCCATCGAATGTCGCATCAATGCCGAAGATCCTTACAACGATTTTCGTCCTTCGCCCGGTAAGATCACTGTATTGCACCAGCCCGGCGGGCACGGTGTGCGGGTAGACAGCCATGTGTATGCTGGCTACGTGATACCGCCATTTTACGATAGTATGATCGGTAAACTCATAGCCATTGCACAAACACGTGAAGAAGCTATTGATACTATGAGCCGTGCTTTAAGCGAGTATGTAATTGAAGGCATTAAAACCACTATTCCTTTTCACCTGCAACTGATGCAGAACGAGGATTTCCGTAAAGGAAATTTTACCACCAAGTTTATGGATACGTTTCAGTTGAAGTGAAATTGAATTTAAAATATATGGAAGCATCCCGATTAACCGGGATGCTTTTTATTTAAGTAAAGTCATACATTTTTCTAAACTGTCTTGCCAGGCAGGTATTTCCAGATGAAAGGCGGATGCAATTTTTGAAGTATCTAAAACCGAATATGCCGGCCGCTTGGCTGCCGTTGGGTATTGCGCTGTGGAAATGGGGTTTACCACACAACTGCTTGCTGAAAGTTCTTTTATAGTCAATGCAAATGCATACCAGTTGGTAATGCCCACATTGGAATAATGATAGATACCGGGATTCTTTTTGCTTTTACCCGATGCTATGATCTGCATGATAGCAGCAGCCAGGTCGGCCGCATAGGTAGGGCAGCCAAGCTGGTCGTTCACTACATTGATGGATTCTCTTTCCTTCATCAGCCGCAACATGGTCTTTACAAAATTATTACCAAACGAAGAGAACACCCAGGCAGTGCGGATGATGATGGTTGAAGGGCATTTCTCAAGCGCTGCAAGCTCTCCCTGCAGTTTTGATCTGCCGTAAACACTTACCGGGTTTGATTTATCTGTTTCTTTATAAGGTTGCGTAGCTGTACCATCAAAAACATAATCGGTAGAAATATGGATGAGCTGGGTATTATTTTTTTTGCAGGCAGCAGCAAGCGTTGCCACAGCAGTCCCGTTAATTATAAAGGCATTTTCAGGATCAGATTCTGCTTTATCAACGGCAGTATATGCAGCGCAATTGATACAGAAGTCAATAGGCTGCGCTGCAAAATACTTTTCTATTGCACCAACATCAGCAATGTTAAGTTCTTCTTTGGTAACAAATAAAAAATGATACGAAGGATAGTCTTGTGCCAGTACCTGCAACTCTTTGCCTAATTGCCCGTTTGCTCCGGTCACTAATATGGTAGCCTGATTATCCACGGGATGCTGCGCATTGCTCAAAGACAAAATTGTTTTTGCAATTTACCAGCAAAGGTTGGTGCTGGTCTTTTTCAGAAATGATGGTCTTATCAGCCGGTATCTGCCAGTCAATATTCAATGATGCATCGTTGTAAATTATGCCAGCTTCAGAATCTTTGTGATAGAAGCCATCGCATTTATACATTACTTCAGCGGTTTTGCTCAGTACCGAAAAACCATGCGCAAATCCTTTTGGAATCAGTAATTGTTTATGATTGCTGGCCGATAATTCAATGGAAAAAGCCTTGCCGTAAGTAGGAGAGCCGCTGCGTATATCAACCGCTACATCCAGTATCATACCACTGATAACTCTCACCAGTTTGGTTTGTGCATGAGGATTTAACTGGTAATGCAGGCCGCGTATCACACCATAAGATGATTTTGACTGGTTATCCTGTACAAACCAAACTGGTGAGAGTTATCAGTGGTATGATACTGGATGTAGCGGTTGATATACGCAGCGGCTCTCCTACTTACGGCAAGGCTTTTTCCATTGAATTATCGGCCA
>JBJTMN010000316.1:0-9705 GCA_046070545.1 Ferruginibacter sp. | reverse complement strand
ACAGGAAATTTGGTAACCTGGCTGATGTTAAGAAAAGACTGGTGTTCACTACACATACTCCTGAAGAGGCCGGTAATGAAAAACATGATATTTTCCTTTGCCAGAAAATGAGCTACTTCTGCGGCATGCACATAGATGATGTTCGCAAGATAACCGGGATGACGGATGATCAGTTTAATCATTCACTGGCTGCACTGCGTTTTGCAAAACTGGCAAACGGTGTTAGCCAGTTACATGGAGAGGTAAGTCGCCAGCTTTGGAAGAAGTACGAAGGTATTTGTGAAATAAAAGCTATTACCAATGCGCAGAACTGGCACTACTGGGCCGACAAGCAGTTGTACCGTTTTATGGAAGAGAATAACGAGAACGGGTTTATCGACCGTAAAAGGTATTTGAAAAAACGTGCTTTTGATGTAGTGGCCGATCAGACCGGTAAACTCTTTAACCCGGATGTTTTTACGATCGTCTGGGCACGTCGTTTTGCCGGGTATAAAAGAGCCGAATTACTTACACGTGATGAAGAAAGGTTTGAAGCACTCCTGAATAATCCTAAGTACCCGGTACAGATCATCTGGGCTGGAAAGCCTTATCCTGTTGACTATCCGGCTATCAGTGATTTTAATATGCTTGTTCATTTAAGCAAAAAATACGATCACGTGGCAGTTTGTATTGGTTACGAACTTGGCTTAAGCAAACGGTTAAAACAGGCAGCTGATCTTTGGTTAAACAATCCCAGGGTGCCACGTGAAGCAAGCGGTACCAGCGGTATGACAGCTGCCATGAACGGCGCCGTTAACTGCAGCACCAATGATGGATGGATCTGCGAATTCATTAATCATGGAAACAACGGATTTGTAGTACCACCGATCGATTATGAAAATGTGAGTGTGCATGAACAGGATGAATATGATCTGAATAAACTGTACGAGATACTGGAGAACCAGGTATTGCCTTTGTACTACGAAAACCCCGATGTGTGGCGTGAGATAACCAGGAACGGCATGCGTGATGTACGCTGGCAGTTCGACAGCAACCGGATGGCTAAAGAGTATTACGAAATACTTTATAAATAAGTAAAAAGCATCCTCCGTACCGGGGGATGTTTTTTTTATAACCTAACTTTAATGTATGCAACAATATTCAAAAAAGCCGGAAATACGCTGGGCCGACCTTGATCCAAATTTTCATGTGCTGCATTCAAAATATTATGATTTTGGCGCTTATTGCAGGATGGCATTTTTAACCGAACATGGTATTACACCTGCTTTGATGATGGAGAAAAATATTGGACCGGTCATCTTCAGGGAAGAGTGCGTGTTTAAGAGAGAAATAAAATTCGGCGATGAACTGGAGGTGTTTTTAAAACTCAGCAAATGTAATGAGGACGGCAGCCGCTGGAGTATGGTACACGAATTATGTATCAACGGAAACACACTGGCAGCCTTAATTAACATTGATGGGGCCTGGTTAGATACAAAGATCAGAAAACTGGCTATTCCGCCGGAAGTTTGCAAGATCGGGCTGAACCTGATTCCGAAAACAGCTGATTTTAACCAATAAGATGGAATGTCTTTTTGCTGACATTATTTTTATGTTGCAAAAAATACCTTTGTGTAAAAGCAAGCTATGAAAAAGACAATATTTTTATTTTTGGTTTTATGTGCAACTGTTTCAATTGTTGCTGCACAAACAGCATCTGTTTATCCCGAAGGATTAAAAGTTGGTGATGCTGCACCCATGTTTACTGCAAAAGATCAAAATGGTAAATCAGTAAATCTTAAAAAGGCTTTAAAAAATGGCCCGGTGGTTATTCTTTTTTACAGGGGTCAATGGTGCCCGTTCTGTAATAAACAACTGAGCCATTTTTCAGATTCTATACAGATGCTTATAGGAAAAGGAGTTTCAGTATTGGCCATTACACCTGAAACAGCCGGGAATGTGATAAAGACAGTTGAAAAAACCAGGTCTGCATTTCCTATAATTGCAGATGAAGGAATGGCAATCATGAAAATGTACAAGGTAAATTTTTCGGTTGACGAAAACACCATCGCCAAGTACAAAGGTTACGGAATAGATTTTGATAAAGCCAATGGCAGTAATGGAGCCAACCTCCCGGTACCGGCCACATACATCATCAGCAAGGACGGTATTATAAAATATGCTTTCTTTAATACCGATTACAGAAAACGTGCCTCAGTAGAGGATATTCTTAATAACCTGTAATATTTCTTTAAGAAAAAGTATTGCAGAATTTATCTTTGCAATACTTTTTATGTTCAGCTCCACCATTAATTTATACAGAAGTGCGTATACAGGTCTTACACGCCGTATATGGCTGCTTGCACTTGTAATGCTGATAAATCGCAGCGGAACGATGGTGCTGGCCTTTATGACGCTTTACATTACACACCTGGGCTATTCTTACAAACTAGCAGGCCTGGTGGTTGGTATTTATGGAATAGGTTCCCTGGTTGGTGCATTCCTGGGTGGAAAAATAAGTGACCGGTTCGGATTTTTTTATACCCAGTTTTTCGCCTTGTTCTGTGGAGGTATACTGTTTATAATACTGGGGCAGATGACAAATTATTATTCCATTTGTATCTGCACTTTTTTCCTGGCTATGGTGAATGAATCCTTTCGCCCGGCCAATGCAACGGCTATTGCACATTACAGTACTGCACAAACACGTACGCAGGCCTTTTCACTGGTGCGGCTGGCCATTAACCTGGGTTGGGGAGTAGGGGGAGCTCTCGGAGGTATCCTGGCAACAATGAATTACCATTTATTATTCTGGGTAGATGGCTTTACTAACATTACTGCTGCTACATTGATGTTATTGCTGTTACCCAAGGTTACACTTACACAACAACAAAATTTACACACTTCAACCACATCAAAAGCAAATACCAAATCAGCTTTAAACGATAGAACGTTTCTATATTTTATAGGGCTCCAGGTCTTATTTGCCATGTGCTTCTTTCAGCTGTTCACTACTATTCCTTTGTATTTCAAGGAAGGATTACATATCAATGAATCTCTTATCGGGCTATTGATGGCTATGAACGGGATCATTATTGCGCTGGTTGAAATGGTAATTGTATTTAAACTGGAAGGAAGAAGCCCATACCTCCGGCTGATGTCATATGGCACTGTGATCATGGCCATTTCATTTTTTATTTTAAATATACCTTTCCTGCACGGCTTTGCAGTTGCTGTGTTGGCTATGTCTTTAATAACAGCAGCCGAAATGACATCAATGCCTTTTATGAACTCTTATTATATTTCCAGGAGCAATGCGGGTAACAGGGGACAATATGCCGGTTACTATACCATGGCCTGGAGTACTGCCCAGGTAATTGGCAGCACCAGCGGAACACAGATTGCGCATGCAATTGGCTTCAATAATCTTTGGTGGATCGTTGGGGGTATTTGCCTGCTGACAGCATTTGGTTATCAAAAACTACTGGCAAGAAAATAAGGCGCTTATTTGTAGATGCTGGTTGTTGTGGCTTTTGCACTGATCGGCATGTCCTGACCCATCATTTGTATACTGCCGGAAATATCAGCTGCATTTGTTCTTTTTTTGACAAGCCCTGTTGATATGTCCATCAAAATTTCACCATTGCTTTTTGTTTCACTCTTAACTTCAAATTCCATTTCCTGAAAATTAAGCTTGGTGGTACCAGTTGACAGGATCACAGACTGTATTACTGCATCGTTTCCGTTAAGTGACTTTAATGTGTATGTACGAACTGTTTTAGAATCTTTTTCTGTTGTTGAATCGGCCCAGCTATCACCAACTGATTTCCCTTTTGGTACAATTTCAAAAGCGCTTGCAACAACAGCTTCATCCGAATTATCAACAAACATTTTCATTAAGCCTGCCGTTGGGTCTGCATTATCTGCATCATCCGCTTTTTTATCTTTTTTCTTTTCTGTACTGGCAACGCCGGTTTTACTGTCTATCAAAACATCTACCTGCTTATTCATTTTCTCATCAAGTACTTTGGCCATTTCTTCACTATTGCCTTCCTTATTGTCTGAGTTATAGGTATTTGACTGCCCCATCATATTCATGTTCACTTTCATTTTTGTGAGGGTACTGCTGATGGTGTAGTTACTGGCTGTACTGTTTTTTACCTGCAATGCATTAACAGTAGAAGAACTGCTGTTTAATTCCATACCCATGGTAAGGCTTGCCTGTATCTCGGTATTGCTTTCAATGACTATTTTTTGTCCGTTACTTAGTTTTATTTGAGCTGCATCAGGGCGGTTGCCTGTAGCAGATGGCTGTGCAAAGGTTAATCCTGAAATGAACAGGCAAACAAACGATATGTAAATTCTTTTCATGTGTTATTTTAATTGAGCTGTAAATTTATCTATAAACAACATACGGGCTTTAAATGTTTGCAGATTTTGTAAATAATTAGGATTTAAGACTATTACTGGCAAAAAATAAGGGCTATTCCGTTAAGAATAGCCCTGAAATGTTTTGAAGCAGAGGTATTAACCTACTACCTGCACGTTAACTGCGTTCATTCCTTTTTTGCCTTCCTGCAAATCGAACTCAACGCTGTCGCCTTCTTTAATATCGCTTATTAATCCACTTACGTGAACGAAAGTTTCTTTGTTAGAGTCATTGTGCTTAATAAAACCGAATCCTTTTTCAGAATTGAAAAACTTTACGGTGCCTTGTTGTTTGTCCATTTTTTGTAATTGTATTGTATTAATAAAGTGCAAATATAGTGTTTTAGCGCTAATTGATGCATTTTTATTAATTGAACATGTTTTCCTTTTGTTTTGAGTACAAAAACCGGTAATTTTATAACTGAAGATTGCCTGCCTTTTTTAAATCGTAAAATTATTTTATGTCGAATACACCAGCCACGGTAATTACGGGCACAGGTTGCTATATTCCCGAATTTATAAAAACAAACCGGGATTTTACCGGTCATAATTTTTATGCCGAGGATAATACAGCTTTAGATCTGGAACCTTCAATCATTGTAGAAAAATTTAAAAAGATCACGGGTATTGAAGAAAGACGATATGCAGCTGCAGATATGGAATCTTCGGATATGGCAGCTATTGCAGCACAGCGGGCTATTGATGATGCCGGGTGCGATCCTGAAACAATTGACCAGATCATTGTGGCACATAATTTTGGAAATGTGATCAAGCATACCATTCAAACCGATGCCATGCCTGCACTGGCCGCCAGGGTAAAACATACCTTGAAAATAAAAAACCCTTCCTGCATTCCTTATGATATTCTGTTTGGCTGCCCGGGCTGGATACAGGGCGTAATACAGGCCGATGCTTATTTTAAATCGGGTATGGCCAGAAAATGCCTCGTAATTGGAACAGAGACCTTATCCCGGGTACTGGATGTATATGACAGGGATAGTATGATATTTTCCGATGGAGCCGGAGCCTGTATGATGGAAGTGAAAGACAATATTGAAAATGGTTCGGGGATATTAGGAACAAGTGTACAGTCTCATTGTGGCGACGAGGTGAATTATTTACACCTGGGCAAATCTTATTATCCTGATTCTGACCCACGTATCCGCTACATAAAAATGAAAGGCCGAAAAGTGTATGAATATGCGATGAAGCATGTGCCGGAAGCAATGAAGATCTGCCTGGATAAAAGTGGAGTAGGTATCACCGAATTGAAAAAGGTGTTCATCCACCAGGCAAACGAGAAAATGGACGAAGCGATCATTAAAGAAATGTATAAGCTCTATGGAATTGCCAATGCACCTGAAAATATAATGCCCATGAGTATACACAACCTGGGTAACAGTTCAGTGGCTACCGTACCTACTCTATATGATATGGTTAGAAAGGGATTAATGCCCGAACACCAGTTACATACAGGCGATGTGATCATGTTTGCATCGGTTGGTGCAGGTATGAATATCAATGCAGTTTGTTACAGGATATAGAAACCGCCACTTTCTTTTCAAAATGTTTTTTATTACATGTATAAGACTACTTAATTAATAAATTCGGTTAAGAGCCTTAATTAGCCTACATTTGCAAGAAATTACTATATGGTAAACGAAATGATTTCGAAATTCCTGGAGCCTTCGCACCTTGCCAAGACTGCAATTAAAATTGAATTTAAAAAGCGAAATACCATTGTTGGTATTTTTATTGATTCAAATGATTACGAAGACCTGAAGGCAAAAAATTTCTGGCGTATTGTTTCAGAAGTGAATATCCCGGAATGGAAAAAAACAAATGACAATAAACTGGCTAAAATTTTCAGCGGATCAGAATTCACCAGGATTACTGTAGCAAAAGAAAAGAAAGAAGCAGTTGCATAATAGAGATCTTTAAGAATTGGTGAAATACCAATACCTGAATTAAAAAAGGACACATGGTGTATGTGTCCTTTTTTAATTGCTATAAGGTTATCTAAAAATTCCTTCCGCCGGCAGGTCTTGCTTTGGGTAATTCTTTCCGGGGTATTTTTTGATCAAGTTGTGCCGTATTGTACACAAAAGAAGCAATGATCGTAGCAGCCTGCTTCAGATCGGCAGGAACCAGGTGATCATACGTATCCATATTGGTGTGATGGGTCCTGGTATTATACTCTATTTCATCCTGTATAAACTGAAAGCCGGGAATGCCTACGGCATCAAAAGCCTGGTGGTCTGTTCCGCCAGTATTATCAATGGTTATTGTCTTGGCGTCCAGGTCATAAAAAGGCTCAAGCCACCTGGCAAATAGGGGGCCAGCCGCAGCATTACCCTGTAAATAAATTCCCCGTATCTTCCCGGTTCCGTTATCTAAATTATAATAAGCAGAAACCTTTGAATGGTCTGGTTTTAAAACCATATCTGCAGGATCTGCAAAATGATTTTTCACATAATTGCGTGAGCCGTACAAACCTTGCTCTTCTCCACTCCATAATGCTATCCGGATTGTTCTTTTAGGCTGAAGACCTGTAGTTTTTAATATGCGTGCTACTTCCATCATTACAGCACATCCGGCTGCGTTATCTGTTGCACCTGTTGCGCCCTGCCAGCTGTCCAGGTGCCCTCCCATCATAACGATCTCATCTTTTAAAACAGGGTCTGTTCCGGGTATTTCAGCAACAACATTATATCCTTTGATATCTTTGTCATAAAATTTTGTTTTCACATCGGCTTCCATTTCTACTTTTTCTCCGGCGGCAACCAGGCGTTGTACTCTTAAATAATCATCGCTGGATAACATTACCCAGGCGTAATTATTCTCTGCTCCTTTATCCACCGAGCCTCCATTCTGAACAAATAATGTTCCATCATTGCCTCTGCCATTCATACTTAAAACCAGGGCTGGTTTTTCAGCATTGTAAAATGCATTCATCTGCCGGGCAAGTGCTTGTTGCTGTCTTCTTGCTGTCATGGCTTCAGGGCTTACATTCCTGGCACCTCTTCTCTGGGCAGTATCAGGTTTGGAATTCGCCATCTTTGTAAGTTCTTCTTCGGTAAATCTTACCCCGTCGGCTGTAAAAGAAGGTTTGAGTGTATCCATTGAATAGAACATTACGATCTTGTCTTTGAGCTTACCAGAATAATTCTGGTAAAGTTCAGCTGAATCTTTCGCCCTGATTAATATCACATCGCTATTGATAATTTTTTTACCTGGGGTACTCCCGGTCCATGCCCTTGGAATAGCTATCATCGGTGTATAATAGGGAGCGGTCATGGCTACATAGCAGCGGGTTTGTTCCCAGCCCGTACCAAAATCGCCCCAGGTTTCTATGGCTGCATTTACAAGTCCCATTTTTACAAGTTCATCCTTAGCCCAGTTGGCTGCCCTGAAAAATCCGGGAGAGTTGGTAAGCCTGGGCCCGCTTACATCCGTAAGATGAAAAGCAATATCCATTACTTTGGAATTTTCAAGTCCTTCCTTCCTGATCTTTGCTGTGGCTTCAGGTTGAGCGAAAAGAGCAGTGCAGCAGAAACCGAAGATACCAGCAAACAAGATTTGTTTTCTCATGATGATTCATTTTATGATTGAAGCAATAATGTACGATTATTAAAAATAGGATGCAATCAAATTGTGATGAAGCACTATATTTTTTTTGTACCCGGTATTTCAGATACCAGGTTTTCGCCGTAACAAACGGCAGGTGTCTGGTAACCAGTTTTAAGATCACCTGCAAGTATTTTTTTACTGATGATCAGACTGCTGTGTGCTGTTAGTGTATATCCATCCAGGCAACTGATGGATGTGGTAATTACTTTGCCTGCAGCATTGCTCACTTCTCCCCAAACCAGGGTGATGCTGTTTTTCCTCTGTTCGTCACCGGGCCCGGCAGGTTTTGATTTTATTTTTTTGCGGATGATATTGCGTACAAATTCAGTTCTTAACAGCCAGTTAAATGCCCATTGAAGTTTGAGTATCCTGTACACTTTGGGAGCCATGCCGGTATAGGTTTCTATATTCGGTATGCCGGTTGTTGTAAATGCAGTGGAAACATCTCCCCAGGGAATGCTCATTACAAATAATTTTTTCTCCCCGAATTTTACCCACATGCCCTTTTGCCCCAAAGGTTTCCGCACGATCTTGCCATCTTCTCTTGATGCCCCTCCTTCCCCGATTTTACCAGCCATGGTAATGGCAGTGCCATGGGATAATCCTCCGCCAACGGAAGCGAAAGCCAGCTTTAAATTTGTGGCATCAGGCATTTTGTTTTTTAATTGAAGTGCTATACAATCGGTTGGTACCACATCAAAACCTACACCCGGCATTATCATGATCTTTTTTTCTTTGGCAGCAGCATCATACTGTTTCAGCATTTCAAAAACAGCTATATCTCCGTTGATATCGATGTAGTGAACACCCGTCTTTAAACAGGCATCCACCATTTGCCGGGCTGTGTATACATAAGGTCCAGCTGCATGTAATACCAGTTTTACTTCAGATATTACAGATTCCAGTTCTGCAGTATTATCAAGGTCAATAATGCGATAGGGGAGTTGCAGCTCACCTGCCAGTGGTTTTATTTTGGATTCTGTTCTGCCGGCCAGTATTGGTTTTAAATTATACGAAGCAGCCAGTTTGGCAATGAGTTTTCCGGTATAACCATTGGCACCGTATAGCAGGAATTGATTTTGCATGGTGAAATGTACAATAAATTAAGCAGTAAAAGATTGCAAAAAAGTTGCGAAACAACCTCATTGTTTTAGGTAGCTACAAATTACACGAATGAGCATGAATGAAACTATCCATTCGTATTAATTAGTGTAATTGTGGCTAAAATAAAAAAATCCGGCTATTTAAAGCCGGATTTTCAGTAGCATATAAGCATTGGTTTTAAACTTTCTCTTCCATATAACTTTCCATTGGTTCGCAGGTGCAGATCAGGTTCCTGTCGCCAAAAGTGTTGTTGATACGTGCAATGGATGGCCAGAACTTATTTTTAGAAACATAAGCCAGCGGGAAAGCCGCTTGCTGCCTGCTGTATGTATGGTTCCATTCATCGGCGCAAATAACCTGCTGTGTATGCGGAGCATTTTTTAAAGCATTATCAACCTTATCAGCCTTACCATCTTCAATGGCTTTAATTTCATGATAGATGCTGATAAGTGCTTCGCAGAAACGATCCAGTTCTCCTTTATCTTCACTTTCTGTTGGCTCGATCATGATGGTACCCGGCACCGGGAAACTCATGGTTGGCGCATGGAAACCATAATCCATCAA
>JBJTMN010000315.1:0-2498 GCA_046070545.1 Ferruginibacter sp. | reverse complement strand
ACAGAAAAGGGTACCGCTGCACAAACTGTAAAAAATATTACAGTGAACTTCCGCCTTCGTTTTAATTCTTTAGCCATCAGCAGGATCCTGTGGACAAAGGTCACTAAGAAAATACAACGTAAAGCACACAATATCACCTTTGTGTACTTTGTGAAAAAACTTCGTGTACTTTGTGGTAAAAATTAAACAGTCTCATGAAAAATTTTATTGTAACTCTGGTTATTTCTTTTTTTTATAGCAGCAGCTTCTCTCAATTCACCTATTATGCTGCAGCCAAAGCGGGGTTGAGTATGAGAGAGCAACCCAATACCAGCGCTAAAGTCCTTGAAAAAATTGCTTACGGTGAAAAACTGGTCACCGTTGCAGAGGAAGGCACACAGGTAGCAATTGCTACCGAAGGTTTTAACGGATACTGGTGGAAGGTTAAATATAAAAACAGGACCGGCTACATTGTAAACAGTTATGTATTACCCTTGCCTCCTCCAAAAGCCACCATAAAAAAATTAAGTGATTATTTTGCCCAGGTAAGTACTAAAGCAGGAAGCCCGGTGGTTATAAAAAAATCAGATGCGGCACTGGCCGAAATGGGTGAACAAACCCTTAGCAAGCAAATGTTTAAGAATGGTATGGAGTGGCATAGCACACAGGGATATGAATACGGGTCGGACCTGTACCTTTTGCCCGATTTTACCATTGAGCAATGTTTCTTATTGGTGCGGCTGATCGGCCAGTATACAGATGTTGTTGCAGAGAAGGACCCGTTTCCAACCAAAAATACAAACATCAAAAATGAAACCGGGGAAAAGTCCATTGAAATTGAGCGTGAAAACTATGATGGAAAACCTGGACCCGTAAAAAAAATAAAGATCGGTGCAGTGCAGGGTGCTGTTACTGATTTTGAAATTTTTATGCTGGATATACAGGCTGTTATTTTCTGGTCCGCAGGTGTATAGTTTTAACCAAAAAGAACTTATAGAAAATACAGCACAAAGAACATAAGGTTTTGTTTCCTTCGTGAAAAAACTTGCTGTCCTTTGTGGTAAAACCCCCTGCTAAAAGTAAATTGCAGCAAAAGAACCTGATGAAAAAAATAGCCATGATACCGGCACGATATGCTGCCACCCGTTTTCCTGCCAAACTGATGCAGGTGCTGGGCAATAAAACCGTTATCCGTCATACTTACGACAACACAATTGCCACCGGACTGTTTGATGAAGTGATGGTAGTTACCGACAGCGATATCATCTACAACGAAATCGTAAACAACGGCGGTAAAGCTAAAATGAGCGTTAAAGAACATGAAAGTGGAAGCGACCGCATTGCTGAAGCCATTGCGGATATGAATGTGGATATTGTGGTGAACGTACAGGGCGACGAACCCTTTGTACAAAAAGAACCACTTGAAAAACTGTTACAGGTTTTTGAAGAGAGCAAAGTACAGGTTGCTTCGCTGATGCAGGTACTGCACGAAGAAAAATTCATTGCCGATCCCAATTACGTAAAAGTAGCTGTAGATAAAAATATGAATGCGCTCATGTTCAGCCGCAGCCCCATACCTTACCACCGCGATAAAAATGTTACACCTGTTTATTACGAACATATTGGTGTGTATGCATTCCGCAAGCAGGCATTATTAAATTTTACGGCCTGGCCAATGACCCCGCTGGAAGCTGCAGAAAAAATTGAATGCCTGCGTTACCTCGAAAATGGCATCCCGTTAAAAATGATCGTTACCGAATACATGGGGGTAGAGATTGATACCCCGGAAGATTTGGTGAGGGCAGCTTCGCTGCTTAATTCTTAACCACAGAGAGCACGAAGTTTTTTCACAAAGAACACAAAGATGGAATTCAGTAATATACCCGAAGAACTAAATGAGCTTTCCAATAAAATAATTGGGCTGGCAATTAAAGTACACCGGGCACTCGGGCCCGGGTTGCTGGAATCATCGTACCAGGAATGTTTGTGTTATGAACTGGCAATGGCTGGTTATCGCATTGAAAAAGAAAAAGCCTTACCATTGATTTACGAAGAAGTTAAACTAGATATTGGTTACAGGATTGATATACTGGTTGATGGCAAAATTATTATTGAACTAAAGGCGGTAGAATCTATAACAGATGTGCACATAGCGCAAGTTCTTACCTACTTAAAACTTTCAAACAACCGCATAGGACTTCTTATAAATTTTAATGTTAAATTGCTTAAAGACGGTATAAAGCGATTGGTATTGTAACTTTGTGTTCTTCGTGAAGGATCTTTGTGTCCTTTGTGGTAAAATTTTATTCTATGGCATTCAGAAATTTTAAAATGGTTGGCTATGTTATTTATGGCCGCGGTTCTTTTAATCAGTTAGATGAGATCATTGCACCACAACGCAAAGCAGGAGCGCCCATGGTTTTTTTGGTTGATCACTTCTTTGAAGGTAAAGCCCTGGCAAACCGTATCGCCGTTCGTGGCAACGACAAGATCATTTTTGTGGATGTAACCTACGAGCC
>JBJTMN010000314.1:0-3861 GCA_046070545.1 Ferruginibacter sp. | reverse complement strand
CTTTCAAAGCCGGGAGCGCCGGTTTGGAAAAACCGGGGAACAGATAAAAGATAAACTCAGCAGCTGAAAGGCCTGCTGTATATAGTATTACAGACATATTTACCTGTTTTTAATCGTTGTAACTGATGATTTAGGATGAGGTTAACAAATAGTTTTAATTATTGGGCTTAATTTGCCGCACGTTAAAAACAAACTGATGGAGAGGATTTACAAAAGGATTTTTTTTATTGCCACATTTATTATCAGCAGCCAGTTTGTTTGGGCCCAGGAGCCCGTATCTGTTAATCCCGAATTGGAAGGGATATTCACTTCAAAAACACCTAAAGAATACACTATTGCGGGCATTAACGTAATAGGATCAAAGGCATTCGATGCAAACCTCATTATATCAATTTCGGGCCTGGCAGTGGGCGATAAAGTAACCATCCCGGGCACAGATGTTTTTGGAAAAGCTATTGCAAAACTCTGGCGCCAGAATCTTATTTCTGATATCGAGATTTCGTTTACTAAATTAGAAGGAAGGAACTTATATATCCAGTTTGAAATTACAGAAAGACCCAGGCTGGCCAGCTTTAAATTTGAAGGAATTAAAAAAGGCGAAAGGGATGACCTGGAACCTAAAGTAGCACTGGTAAAAGACAGGGTACTGACTGAAAATATGAGATTGAGTGCTGTTGAAGCTATCCGTAAATTTTATTTTGACAAGGGGTACCGCAATGTGAGTATACAGTTAAAGGAAGAAACAGCAGCCAATTTAAATAATGCAGTAAGCATAGTTTTTATAATAAAGAAAGGACATAAGGTAAAGGTTAACTCCATTAATTTCAGCGGCAACGATAATATTGCAGCCCAGCGCCTGAAAAAATCGATGAAGAGCACCAAGGAAATGAACCGCATTACCTTATTTCCCATAGTAGTTAAAAACCCGTTTGGCGATACCACCAAAAAGCAAACGTTTAATGAGTATATCAATGATGTAGGGTTTATGACCATCACTAAGACCAGGGATTATATCGATCCTTATTTCCGTATCAGGGGCTTTAGTGGTGCCAAGTTCAATGAAACCAAATATATAGATGACAAGGAAAGTATTTTAAACTATTATAACTCCAGGGGTTACAGGAATGCAGTTATTTTAAAAGATACTGCTATCATGGATGAGCGAAACAATATCAACCTGTTTGTAAAAGTAGCCGAAGGCAACCAATTCTATTTTGGTGATATGGTTTGGCGTGGTAATACCAAATACAGCGATTCTATATTGAATGTTTTACTGGGAATTAAAAAAGGTGATGTGTATAACCTGGAGCTTTTAAACAAGCGCCTGGGTAAACAGGTATCTGCCGAAGGTGCCGATATTGGAAGTTTGTACATGGATGATGGTTATCTTTTCTTCCAGGTTGACCCGGTGGAAACAGCTGTTCACAATGATACCATTGATTTCGAGCTACGGGTGCGTGAAGGACCGCAGGCTGTGTATGGCAATATCACCATCAGCGGTAACAAAAAAACAAAAGATTATGTGATACGCAGGGAATTAAGAACTATACCCGGTGAGAAGTTCAGCCGTTCAGACATTATACGTACACAACGAGAACTTGGCCAGCTTGGATTTATTGATGCTGAGAAAATTAACCCCCAGGTAGTACCCAATGCAGAGAACGGAACCGTAGATATTAACTGGGGTATTGAAGAAAAATCAGGCGACCAGCTTGAACTGTCGGCCGGCTTTGGTGGTGGTATTGGTTTAACAGGAACATTGGGTGTTTCTTTCAATAACTTCTCCATTAAAAACATCACCAAAAGGTCTACCTGGGATCCGCTACCATCAGGTGACGGTCAGAAATTAAGTGCCAGGATACAGTCAAACGGAAAAGCATTCCGTTCATACAACTTCTCGTTTACCGAACCATGGCTGGGAGGGAAAAAGCGTAACTCATTTACTATTGCCTATTCCAATACAAAGTATGCAAATGCATACGACCAGTTTGGAAGCTATTGTAAATCATGTGGCGATACCTCTTATGTGAAAACAGCCAACTTCAGCGTTTCCCTGGGTAAACAATTAAAGTGGCCCGATGATTATTTTAACCTGATCTATTCACTGAACGTACAGCGATACAAGCTGCGCAATTACGATAACATCTTTAAAGGGATAAGAAACGGAACCTCAACCAATATCAGTTTGAAAATAGCGTTGGTTCGTAATTCGGCTGGTCCTAACCCGATCTTCCCAACCAGCGGATCGAACTTTATGTTAAGCGGCCAGTTTACACTGCCTTACTCTTTACTGGGCATTACATCAAGCGAAACCAATAGTTACAAACTACCCGAGTTTCATAAATGGCGCATGAATGCTGAGTGGTACGTGCCCATTGGCCTGGCAAGGGGAGCAGATAAGAATAAACAATTCATTTTAAAAGTTGCTGCCAAGTACGGATTCATAGGCAGATACAATAACAAGCTTGATATTTCTCCATTTGAACGTTTTCAACTGGGTGATGCAGGTCTGAGTAACAACTTTGCCCTGTTGGGATATGATATCATTGCACACCGTGGATACCCGGTATATGATAAATCAAATCCAAGATTAAATCCGGAAGGGATAACACCTACCGAGTTCTTTACTATTTTTAATAAGTACACCATGGAGCTGCGCTATCCTTTCAGCACCAGTGCAGGCAGTACTATTTATGGTTTGGGCTTTTTTGAAGCTGCCAATGGCTGGTATAGTTTTAAAGATTATAACCCGTTCAAATTGCGCAGGTCAGCTGGTGTAGGCTTGCGTTTCTTCCTGCCCATGTTTGGTTTGCTTGGGTTTGATTATGGTGTTGGATTTGACAGGTATAATAATACCAGTGGGCTAAAAGGTGCTGCCAAGTTTACATTTATGTTAGGGCAGGAACCTGAATAAACACCAGTTAACCTGTTTATTAATTAATTTGTAAAAAATTATACAATGAAAAAACTCTTAATCCTGGCAACCTGTTTCATGTTGCTTGCTGCAGCTTCAAATGCACAACGCTATGCAATAATAGATTCAAAATATATATTAGATAAACTGCCCGAATATAAGGATGCACAGAAACTGCTGGATCAGTTCAGTGAGCAGTGGCAGCAGGAAATTGACCAGAAACAGGCAATAGTAGATAAAATGTATAAGGATTATGATGCAGAGCAGGTTATGCTGACAGATGTACTGAAAAAGAAAAGAGAAGATGAATTGTACAATAAGGAAAAAGAATTACGGGACCTGCAGAAAAAGCGTTTTGGGTTTGAAGGAGACCTGTTCAAAAAAAGGCAGGAACTTATAAAACCTATACAGGACAGGGTTTACAACGCTGTGCAAAAAATGGCAGTTGAAAAACAATATGACTTCATATTGGATAAAAGTGAAGGAATTACTGTTATCTTTGCCGACCCAAAACTGGATAAAAGCGCAGATATTCTCCGGAACCTGGGTGTTAAATAAAACTTAATAGCACTGTTTGGTGCAACTTTTGTTTGATAAAACAATCTTATAAACAACTAAATCAATAAACTTTAAAACAACAATGAAAAAATTATTACTAGGAGCTGTGATGGCGTTAGGAATCATGAGTGCCTCAGCACAAACTAAGATCGGTTATATCAATACGGATGATCTGATGGCCATTATGCCTGAATCTGCAAAGATTAGTGCCGATTTGAATGAATACCAGGCCACTTTACAACAACAGGGATTAGCACTGGCAAAAGAAGCAGATACCAAAAGAGATCAGTTTTTTAAGGATTCAGCTACTTTTTCAAACAGTAAAAAAGAAATTATAAGGGAAGAACTGGTGAAATTGTACACCCGTTTACAGGGCTACGATCAGGAAG
>JBJTMN010000313.1:0-4757 GCA_046070545.1 Ferruginibacter sp. | reverse complement strand
GAATACAAAGGTTATTTTTATGAGTGCAAAAACGAAGGAATCTGACATAAAGAAAGGATTAAAACTGGGAGCTTCCTTATATGTAACGAAACCATTCAGCACCCGTGAGCTGGTGAAACAAATCAATGAACTATTGACTGCTTGAACGCAAAAGATAATTTTTCTGATATTGCCGGCAACTATGCTACCTGGCGCCCGGAATATCCGCAGGAACTTTTTACATATCTGTCATCTCTTTCAACTGAACATAATAAGGCACTTGATTGCGGAACCGGCAACGGACAGGCTGCAAAATTGCTGGCAAAAATCTATAACGAAGTATATGCAACAGATATCAGCGAATCACAATTAAAGCATGCGGTTGCCCTGCCCAATATTCATTACAGTATTAGCGCTGCTGAAAAAACAAGTTTTCCTGACAAGTATTTTGATATGATCTGTGCTGCACAGGCTGTTCACTGGTTTGATCATGAGATTTTTTATAAAGAGGTTGAGCGTATATTAAAACCAAATGGAGTATTGGCTTTGATAGGTTACGGCCTGATCGAAGTAAATGCAGGCATCAATAAACTGATAAAGGCTTTATATACTGATATTCTTGGCGCATACTGGGATAAGGAAAGGAAATTTATAGACGATCATTACCAAAGCCTTCCTTTTCCATATGTAGAAACACAAATTCCTCCTTTTCAAATTGAGTGTAAATGGAACTTTACTCAATTCATCGGCTATTTGAATACCTGGAGTGCCCTGAATCATTATAAAAGAAAAAAGGGCATAAACCCCTTGGACGGGATAATCTTTGAATTGCAAAAAAATTGGGGAAGCAAAAATGTTGTACACCCGGTGCAGTTTCCTGTAATTTCAAAAGTAGCTGTTATAAAAAAAGGATTATTATAGCCCCATCGCCTTATATATTGCTTCCTGGATATTGGTACGCACATTCATCTTAAGTAGTTTGGTGTTTTCGCCACCAAAGGGATTTACCCGGTTACTTAAGAAGATAAAAAGCATGTCATATTTTGGATCAGCCCAGACACAGGTGCCCGTGTAACCTGTGTGGCCAAAAGTTTGAGGCGATGCTGATAAACATGGATAAGGATCAGGGCGAAACCTGTTATCTTTTTCAGGTTTGTCAAAACCATAACCCCGCCTGCTGGTATTGCTTTGGTATGCAGTAAACAGGTTGATTGTTTCCTCTTGTAAAAACCTTTTTCCATTGATCGTTCCGCCGTTCAAAAGCATCTGCATGATCATGGCCAGATCGTAGGCGTTGCTGAACAAACCAGCATGGCCTGCAACTTCTCCAAACATGGCGGAGCCGGGGTCATGCACATCGCCACGCAATAACTGCATTCGAAATTGTTTTTCATCCTCAGTTGGAATTATTCTTGAAACAGGATACTTTTCCAGTGGCCTGAATCCCGCAGTGGTTAAACCCATGGGGCGGTAAAAAGTTGTTTCAACATAGTCATTCAATGGTAAACCGCTGATGGCTTCAACGATCTTGCCCAGGAAAATAAAATCATTGTCGCTATAAACATATTTTCCTGTTCGGCCAAGCGGACTTTCTAAAATACGTTTGTATAATGTATCCCTCCAGTCAGTACGCATGTACAGATTCTTTGCAACCCGGATATTAAATGAATCGCTTTTTGAAGGACGGTAAAATTTGGGTTTAGGAACACCGGCAGAATCAATGGTCTCTTTATAAAAAGGTATATATGCAACAAGACCGGCCTGGTGCAACAATACATTTTCAATGGTTAAATTTTCTTTATTGCTTCCTTTAACCCATGGCAGGTAGTCACCTAATTTTTTTTTTAGATCAAGTTTGCCTTCATCATACAACCGCATTACCGAAATGGTGGTTGCACAAACTTTGGTAACTGAAGCCATATCAAAAATAGACTCAGGGTTTACAAGCTCTGTTTTGTCGTAAGTGTAATTTCCATAAGCTTTATGATAAACGATCTTGCCGTCTTTTGCAACCAGCACCACAGCACCTGGTGTGGCGCCTTTGGCTATGGCATCTTCCGCAATGGCATCAATGGCATTGAGTTTTGCGATAGTAAAAACACCTTTGTCTGCTTTGGGAGCATTGGGTGCATTAAATGCCAGGCCACTGCCATATTTATATTGTTCACAAACAGTAACCGGCAGTTTTCCTTTGGCTGCAATTTTACCCTGCAGCAGGTCTACAGCTGTGTTTTGAATGATGCTGTCATCTTCATAACAGGCAACCAGGTTTTTTGCGTTGCACCAGTTCTTGATAGCATAAGGATTTCCAAAAACAAAAGTAACGGCTTTGGTTTTTTGTTGTAGCTGGGTAACCAGGTTAACAGCTGCATCGCTCATGCCAAAATTATTTGCAGGAACACGTTTGTAATCATGCACACCAATGATTACCTGCTTGTATTTCTTTTGCAGTTCTGCAACAATAGAATCTGTTTTTGAACCATCCTGCTGGTAATTGAAATAAACCACATCGGCATTATAATCATTGCGAAGGCGCCTTGCCATTGCATTGTCCGCTTTATTACCAACACTTACATAAACAACTTCAGTTTTGGCTGAATCTCTTTTGGCAGGCATCGGGAAAAATACCACATCTGTTTTTTTCAAAACAGTCAATGCATTCTCAGCTATCAGGCGGCGCATATTGCTAACATCTTTATTCAGGTCGACAGTTAAATTTTCAGTGTTGATGGGTTTTAAATTAGAAAGGCCGTAATCATATTTGGCTTTCAATACTTTTTTACAATGCATTTCAATATCGGCCCAGCTTATTTTTCCGGAATCAACGGCTTGTTTGATCCTTGTGATGGCCAGTGGTACATCGCCCGGCAGGCAAAGCATATCATTACCCGCAATGATGGATTCAACAGAAGCAGCACCATCGGGAAAGAATTTTTTTACTCCCTGCATTTCCAAAGCATCTGTGAAACTCAATCCCTGGTAACCAAGATCATTGCGTAACAGGTCTGTAACATTTCTTTTTGAAAGGGAAGTAGCCCTGTTGGCTGTGCTGTCTATAGATGGGATATATAAATGTGCGATCATCACACTGCCAACACCCGCTTTAAATATCTGGCGGAAAGGATATAATTCCAATGACTCCAGCTGAGACCTGGATTTGTTGATAACAGGAAGATCCAGGTGCGAATCTACTGCCACATCTCCATGCCCCGGAAAATGTTTGGCACAGGCCATTACACCACTTTCCTGCATACCTTTCATGTATTGTACAGCATAGGATGCTACTTTAAATTTATCTTCTCCAAAACTGCGGTCATTAATTACCGGGTTATTCGGGTTGTTGTTCACATCCACCACCGGTGCAAAATTTACCTGGATGCCAATGCGTTTGCATTGCTCGGCAACAATACGCCCGTATTGGTAAGGAATGCTGGAATCCTGCACAGCACCCATCATCATTTGTTTGGGTAATGGAAGTACACTATCTGTCATACGCATCCCAACGCCCCATTCTGCATCAATAGTAACCAGCAATGGTGTTTTGGCGATTGCCTGCAACTGGTTTAAAATAGTGGCCTGCTTCACCGGGCTTCCCTGGAAAACACAAAGGCTTCCGATATTATATTTTTTGATGAGCTCTGATACCAGGCTATCGTAAAAAGTAACAGATTTGTTGGCATTGATAGTTGATAAACGTACCACCATCAGCTGCGCAATCTGTTCATCAGGCGACAGTGTTTTAAAAACACTGTCTACCCACATACCTGCTTTGTTTTGCTGTGCAAAGCCGTTTATTGTTAAAAAAAGAAATAAAACCAGTTGAATTTTCCGCATATCGCTCTAAAAATTTTATAGTGGACAGGATGTATTATTTTTGCCGTTCTAAATTACAGGATTTTGCCCGATATCATTCAATTATTACCTGATAACATTGCCAACCAGATTGCGGCGGGCGAAGTTATTCAAAGGCCTGCCAGCGCTGTAAAAGAGTTGCTGGAAAATGCGGTGGATGCAGACGCAACAGAGATCAGCCTGATCGTAAATGACGCAGGCAAGGCACTGATACAGGTTATTGATAATGGTAAGGGCATGAGCGAAACAGATGCAAGGATGGCTTTTGAACGGCACGCCACTTCTAAGATAAGGAATATAGATGATCTGTTTAAGATAAAGACCATGGGCTTTCGCGGAGAGGCCCTGGCCAGTATTGCCGCTGTTGCCCAGGTTGAATTAAAATCGAAAAGAGATGAAGATGAGACCGGTGTTTTTATTGAGATAGAGAACAGTCAGGTTATAAAGCAGGAACCCGTTGCTGTGCCAACCGGCACCAGCATTGCTATGAAGAATCTTTTTTTTAATGTGCCTGCCCGCAGGAATTTTTTAAAAAGCAACGCGGCAGAATTAAGGCATATTGTAGATGAGTTCATCCGGGTGGCCATGTCTTTTCCCGAAATATTCTTTTCATTAACCAGTAACGGCCAGCAGGTATTTCACCTGGAGAAGGGTAGTATGAAGCAACGCATTGTGCAGGTACTTGGAAATAGTTATGCATCCAAACTGGTGCCTGTTCAGGAGCATACGGATTACATGAATATTTATGGCTTTGTGGGTAAACCCGAAACAGCGAAGAAGACCAGGGGTGATCAATACTTTTTTGTAAACAACCGCTTTATCAAAAGCGCTTATTTAAACCACGCCGTTAACGCAGCATACGCCGATTTAATTCCCAAAGATTCTTTTCCGGGTTATGTATTGTTTATTGACTTAGATCCTTCTCA
>JBJTMN010000312.1:0-3543 GCA_046070545.1 Ferruginibacter sp. | reverse complement strand
CGCAAAACTCCTATACCGATCCTCAAAAGACATATACAAAAAGCATTGTTTCTGCCAAACTGGAAGATTCATTAAAACAACAGTTCAGGGAAAAAAGACTGAACTGGCCCCCGCAACAGGTTTTTATACGCTCCTTTAAATACGATCGCCTGCTGGAAGTATGGGTTAAGAATAAAAATGTAGACAGCTTTACCCTTTTTAAAAGCTACAAGGTTTGTATGGAAAGCGGCAGTATTGGTCCCAAGCGTTCGGAAGGGGATAACCAGGTGCCCGAAGGGTTTTATTATGTCAATGAATTTAATCCACGCAGCCAGTATCACCTGGCCCTGGGTTTAAATTATCCCAATGCATCTGATAAGGTACTCAGCGATGCCAAAAAGCCGGGCGGCGATATTTACATACATGGTAATTGTGTATCAGTTGGCTGTATTGCCATACAGGATTATCCTATTGAAGAGGTATATACTCTCGCTTCTATTGCCAGGTTGAACGGGCAGGATTTTGTACCTGTGCATATTTACCCGGTTAATTATGCGGTAAGAAAATCATTGGATTACCTCAATTCATCTATTAAGTCCAGGCAGGCTGTAAGCAAGAATATCCTGAACATTAAAGCCGTGTACGATTATTTTGAGAAGAAGAAAAAGCTTCCGGTTGTACTGGTGAATGATAAAGGCGATTATATTCTCAATTAGCGCATCAGCACCTGTATCGTTTCGGGTGTCTTCTGTTCCAGCACGATCGTTTTCCCTTTGGTAAGTTCCTCAATTTTTTCTTCTGTGTAGTGCCTGATGGTAAGCAGGGTAAGATGCTTCTGTATCTGCACATCAAAGATTTCAGAAGCAGCCAATGCAAGCCTCTCTATTTTTTCGGCCTTGTTATCCAGGCAGCATAACAAACCAATGGCGCCGTTCTGCGACAGGTTTGGCCGAATCTTGATGGCTGCAAACATTTCGTGCAGGCGGCTCATAGGCTTTTCTTCCACAAAAGAAAAATCTTTGGAGCTCAGTTCCATCAGCACCTGGTCTTTCTTGAGCACGATCACCGGCGGCAGGTTGTGTACCGGTTTATTGCTGATGGTAGTTCCCGGTAGTTCGGGGTTTAAAAAACAACGCACATGCAGCGGAATATTCTTGTTCTCTAATGGCTTGATCGTCTTGGGGTGAATTACCTGGGCACCGTAATAGGCCATCTCCACCACTTCGCGGTAACTCAGTGCATAAATATTCTGTGCATCCGGAAATTCTTTGGGGTCTGCGCTCATCACGGCTTCCACGTCCTTCCAGATCGTCTGGCTTTCGGCATCCATGATATTGGCAAAAATGGCAGCGCTGAAATCGCTTCCCTCTCTTCCTAAAGTAGTGCTTTCATTTTCATCGGTAGCGCCAATAAAGCCCTGGGTGATCACCATATCAAATTCCTTGAACAGGGGTTCAATATCTTCCTTTACTTTTTGTTGCGTATAATTCCAGTTAATATAGGCGTCGCGGAAATTATCATCGGTACGTACGATATCCCGTACATCCACCCATTTGTTTTTAATGCCTCTTTCGTTCAGGTAAATACTTACCAGGGCCGTGCTCAGCAGTTCACCGCAACAAACGATCTGGTCATAATAATAATCGTATCCCCTCACCGGCTTATCGTGCAGCAGCCATTCCACTTCGGTAAAAAAATCCTTCAGCTGGTTCTCGGCCTGCTGCCAGTTTAGGGTGATGAGGTATTTCAGTGTGTTCAGGTGAGCATCCTTTACCTGCTCAAATAATTTCAGTGCATCGTCCTTCCTTCCGTCAAAAAAAGCATCCACCACTTTCTCCAGCGCATTGGTGGTTTTGCCCATGGCCGATATGATGATGAGTAATTTTTCGCCCTTGTATGACTGGATGATATCCCCGGTATTTTTGATCCTTTCTGTTGAATTGATACTGGCGCCTCCAAACTTAAAAACCTTCATGATGTTAATGTGCTGATTTGCTAATGTGCTGATGTGCTAATTACACAACAGGAATTATGGTTAAATGCTTATTTTTGGATACAAATGTAACGCCGATACACTTCGGTGCAAAATCATAAAAAATGCTTGCTTATGAATACGAACCGCCGCATACAGACATTGGATGAATTCACCATCCAGCAATTGCGTGATTTTCCGCAGGCCACCGGCGAATTGTCTGGTTTGTTGCGTGATCTGGGCCTGGCTGCCAAGCGGGTAAATGTGGAAGTGAACAAAGCCGGACTGGTAGATATACTGGGCGATGAAGGCAGCATCAATGTGCAGGGCGAAGAAGTGAAGAAACTGGATGTGTATGCCAATAACCAGTTCATGGGTGTGTTGAAGCATGGTATCAGCTGCGCCGGTATTGGCAGCGAAGAGATGGATGATATTGTGGTGTTTGATGACCCCGTGAGCAATAAAAGCAAATACGTTTGCCTCTTCGATCCGCTGGATGGCAGCAGCAATATTGATGTGAACGTTTCTATCGGTACCATCTTCAGCGTTTTCCGCAGGGTAAGTGAGCTGGGTAAGCCTGCTACAAAAGAAGATTTTTTACAGCAGGGAAATCAACAGGTGGCTGCGGGCTATGTGATCTATGGTTCCTCTACCATGTTTGTGTATGCCACCCGCAGGGGGGTAAATGGATTCACACTGGATCAGTCCATCGGCGAATACTCACTGAGCCACCCGGATATAACCTGTCCTGAGTTGGGAAAGATGTATTCTGTAAATCATGGGAATTTTTTCCAGTACGATGAGGGGGTAAGACAATACATTACGGCCTGTCAGAAAAAAGACAAGACCAATGGCGGACCGTATACCCAGCGTTATATCGGCAGTATGGTAGCCGATGTACACCGCAATCTGATCAAGGGCGGCATCTTCATGTATCCCGGTACTACCAGTAAGCCGGGTGGTAAACTAAGATTGCTGTACGAGTGTAACCCGCTGGCATTTATCATAGAAAAAGCAGGCGGACTGGCAACGAACGGTATGATACGCATACTGGATATACAGCCTGCCGAACTGCACGAAAGAACACCCTTCTTTATTGGCAGCAGGCTCATGATGGAGGAGATGGATAAGTATTACAGGGGAGAGTTGAAGATCACAAATACAACCCCTTCCGCCAGTCCAGAGTAATAGTCGAAGGAAAGACGGAACTGATTGTGGAACAGATATAAGCGAAGATGATGTTTTGCAAAATAGAAGTGGGGCGAATTATTGATGAAGAAAGAACTTATGCTGATGTGGAAGATAAAATGTTTGGATATGTTTAATGCACCGCCTTTTCTCCTTCAGGAGAAAAGGAAGGGATAAGAGGTAAAAAATAAACAATGAACACGATCATCACAGTAAAAGACCTTGTTAAGAACTACGGCAATTTCAGTGCAGTAAAAGGCATTTCCTTTGAAGTGTATGAAGGCGAGATATTCGGATTGCTGGGCCCCAATGGCGCCGGCAAATCCACCACGCTGGAGATCATAGAAACCCTGCGGACCAAGACCAGCGGCCATATAACCGTATGCGGCCTTGACCTGGATAAG
>JBJTMN010000311.1:0-2361 GCA_046070545.1 Ferruginibacter sp. | reverse complement strand
TAAAAAAAGCAAAAATATCATTGGGATCAAGTATGGATGTGTCCACATTGCATGAAAAAAAAGGCATGGGGGCTACCACAATTCCAGGCTCGGGTATATCCCAGCCATTGCCTTTAAAATGGTAACCTTTTTTACGCAGATCAGCTTCGTACAAAAACGAATCGGCTTGTGCATAATTTGCCGTGTTTACATTCAGGTAACCTAATCTTTCAAATGGCAGATAGTGCCTTGAGTTTATGTCAATGGCATTATGGTAGTCTTCTTCAGCAAAAAGCAGGTTGCCTTGTTTTTCGTTGATAAGGCCGCGGTTTATTATGGCAGATTGCAGATTTTTTTGAAGGCTGTCTGCTTTATCTGCGTAAGCCAGTGCCTGGCTGTAAGCCGATTTAAGTAAATAAATGCCACTTAAATTTGATTGTGGTATAGCCCAGCCCGGCGATAATTGAGCTGCTTTTGTATAATACTTTTCGGCAGCTGCAGTATTTTTTTTGTATTGATACAAAACGCCCAGTTCATTATAAATGTAAGCGGCATATTCTTCCAGCGCCAGTGCTTTTTTTTGTTCTGCAAGGGCCTGCTCGATCAAAGGTGCCTGGTTATCTGTAAGCGGAATTTTTAAACGCAGGGCAAGCCCTGTAAAATAGTGTAAGAATACTTCAGCCTTTGAACTGTAGTATTTATCTGATTTCGATAATTTCATGGCAACTGCAAACATCCTTGTATAAACATCATAACTGTTGATTTTGCTGTTATAATACCTCCGGCGTTCCAGTTCTGCCTCATCGCCACGTATATAATTTGCAATTACGTTTTGCCCAACGTCTAAGAAAGTACTTGCAATATCAAGATTAAAACGGGCATGTTTTTCCCGATCATTCTTTAGTGTGTTTTCAAGTTCAGTCAGTTTATTTTTTCCGACTTCTGAATTTTCCTCATTTTTTAATGAATTTATGAGGATGAAAGCAATGTTTTCAGCATCAATACTGTTCAACTTTAAAGTATCAGTTACTCCTTCCAGGTTTTGTTTTTTTAGTTTTTTAAAAAAATAATCCGACGGCTCAGTTTCATCTTCAGCACCGGCTCCGGGCATTACACTTGTCACCATCACCTGGATGATAGAATCTTGTTTAACCTGTTCTTTAATTTTTTTTGCTTCAGATTCAACAACAGTCGCCAATGTAAAAGCATCATTACCGTTTATAACCGGTGTTTGAATATCTCCATCAGATTTAAGTACCGGATCTGCAGCCATGGAGGATTGCATATAATTTTTGAGCTCGCCTACACTTACTACCTGGTCTTTGTTATTGTCAGCGAGTCCGCCCTGCAAACCATTGATCAGGTAATAAGAAAACACCCCTCGCCCCCCACCCCAATCAACTTTTTCATTCGAAAGTTCATCGGGTTTGCAGGATGCCATCCGGATCTCGTTTTGCTTTTTCAGCATCAGTTGCTCGCCCACAAAAAAATTACCTTTAAATTTATTTCCTGCCATGGTACCCGAGTGACAGGCATCGGTTATCAAAACTACTTTTGCCTTTGTTTGCACCGATATGGTGTTCACCACATCATTCAGGTAATCGATACTCAATCCCATATTTACAAAAGCAACAGAGGGTGTGTTATAGCAGATGAGATAACCGTTCTTACTCATGGTAACGTTCTCCATCTCGCCATGTCCGCTGAAATAAAAAAATACCTTGTCACCTTCTTTACAATTATCCATCAGCCAGCGGATAGATTTATCTACCTCGCCAATAGTAGCCATGGAATCGGTCAATAATTTTATATTTTGTTTGGGTACTGATCCGCCGGAAGCAGATTGTAAAAAATCTGCAAATACGATGGCATCTTTATCTGAAAAAGATAGCCGGGGTATATCGGGATCCTGGTAAGAAGAAATACCAATAACGATGGCATAGGTATTTTCAGCCGGAGCTGCAGGTGTATCATTTTTTAATAACGGCTGCGCTGAAGCAAAGCATGAAATAAGTAACAAGCCAAATGGCAGAGAAAAGTATTTGATTTGTTGCTTCAGTTTCATTTGTAAAAGATACTCAAAAATATTTACTAAAGCTATCCTCATAGACTACCTTATTGAACATAAAGCTGGTTGAACAATAATTTAAAAGTTCCCCATGATTGTGCCCTGAAAGTGATCTCGGGTGTAAACGCAAATAATTTTCCCTTACCTACCGATGCTTCGAAAGCAGTTACGTCATTTTTTAAATAGGCTTCGCCCCAGCTCCAGCCGCTGCGTAATAGTTTACCGGTGCCAAACCAGGCCAATGGTTTTATGATGCCACTGCTTACTGCATCGGGGTTTAGTTTAAATACCGGGTTGTTGTCAAAATAAACATC
>JBJTMN010000310.1:0-6603 GCA_046070545.1 Ferruginibacter sp. | reverse complement strand
AATGATTTCCAATGCCTTTTTTATAGCCTCATCATCCTTATTCATCACTTCAAAAAAGCCTTCGTTGCGCCAGATAAGCCTGGCAATGGATGATTTTACCTGGACTAATAGGGCAGATCTTTCCCTGGCAGAAGCGGCACTTATATTTACAGAATCTTTGGCCGCCAAAGCAACAAACTGTTTCCAGTGTTCTTCAGTTAAATTGAACCCATTGACAAAATCATTGGGTGATTTGAATGTTCTTAACAAAGCCTGGTTTTGCAGGTAAAAATAATAGGCAAAGCTCCCGATAATACCCTGGTCGTATATCTTAGCCGAATTACTGCTGTAAGCACTGGTATCAACAGCTATAAAAAAATCGGGTGCAATTCCTCCTTTTTCATAAACAGTTTTACCACCCCTGGTTTTAAACATTTTACCTGTATTGTTCTTTACCGAATCGGCATATTTGGTTTCAACCTCATGATAACGGTTGGCAACTTCATCATAATACGCTTTTTCGCCATTCACATATGGCCTTTGTATGCTTCTTCCAATGGGGGTATAATACCTGGCTATAGTTAACCGTAAAGCGCTTTTATCGCTCAGGTCAAACTGCTCCTGTACCAAACCCTTACCAAAAGTGCGCCTTCCAATGATGGTGGCGCGGTCCCAGTCCTGTAATGCTCCTATCAAAACCTCGCTTGCACTGGCAGTACCTTCATCTGCCAAAACCATCAGTTTGCCTTTTTCAAACAGGCCATTACGCCGGCAGCGGTATTCCTGTTTGTCAACATGCTTACCTTCAGTATATGTGATCAGTTTATCTCCTTCCAGAAATTCATCGGCAATTTCAACGGCCTGGTCTAAAATACCGCCCCCATTGCCTCTCAGGTCAAGAATAAGGCTTTGTAAACCAGCTTTTGTTAAAGGTTCCAGGGCTTCCATGAACTCGCGGTAGGTTACCGATGAAAATTTATTGAGTTTGATATAACCAATATCTTTCGTCATCATGTAGTGAGCATCAACACTGGTCAGTGGAATGGCATCACGGGTAATGACGGCCTGTTTTTTATCATTATTGCGTAAATAGGTAATGGTAACTTGGGTACCCCTGTCGCCACGCAACATTTTTCTGAAAGCATCGGCGCCTGTTTTGTTTCCGGCCACCAGGCTGTCATCAACCTTTATAAATTTATCTCCGGTAAGTAAACCCGCTTTATAACCAGGTCCATCCTTTAAAACATTGATCACATTGAGGGTATCATTAAAAATATTGAACTCAATTCCAATACCAAAGAACTTGCCGGCCAGGTCTTCATTTACCTGCTGCAGTTCCTGTGCAGGAATATAAACTGAGTGTGGGTCAAGTTTGCTCAGCATAGCCTGAATGGCAGTATCAGCAAGCTTGTCCAGTTGCACATCATCTACATAACGGTTCTTGATCAGGTCCATTATTTCCTGTACCGGCCTGCGTTTTTCAGTGAAGAAGAAACTTTTGCCGGGCATATTATCCCGCATTTTATAACCAAAGAACATGCCCGCGACCATGGTAATGCTGAACAGCAGGGGCAACCATACCTGTATCTTTTTATTATTCATTTTGCGAAGATAGGAATAAGCGTCAAGGGGAAAACAGCTGCCAGGCAGAAACCTTCAACATAACTGATCCTGTAAAAGTTTATTGTTAAACAGTAAAAGGAATTTTTATTGTTTTGCTTATTCCTTATTGCTTGTAACTTGTGGTTCAATTACAGCTTTCTATCTTAAAATGAATTAAATTACAAACTATAATATCAATATAAAATAATGGCAATTAAACTGATAGCAGACAGTGGTTCAACAAAAACAGAATGGTGTTTACTGAACGGCAGATCGGCTAAAACCTTTTACACACAGGGCCTTAGCCCATATTTTCTTTCGGCCGAACAGATTGAATATATCATCAATGAAGAACTGAAAAGTAAATTTAAAAATACCGAGCCGGATGAAATTTACTTTTACGGCACAGGTTGCAGCAATGCCGATAATGTGAAACTGGTTAAAAAGGCTGTTCAGAAAGTATTCCAAGATGCCGAAATTTATGTTGATCACGACCTGATGGGAGCTGCTAAAGCGCTTTGCGGCCACGAAAAAGGGATCGCCTGTATTTTAGGTACCGGTTCAAACTCCTGTTATTACAATGGCAAAAAGATCGTAAAGAACAGCCCGGGCCTGGGCTATGTGCTGGGTGATGAAGGGAGCGGGGCCTATATGGGCATCCGGGTCATCCAGCATTTCCTGTACAAAACATTTGACGGCGACCTGATGGACCGTTTCAATGCAAAATATAATACCAACAGCGATGAGATATTGAGCGCTGTTTATAAAAAGCCCCTGCCTAACCGTTACCTGGCTGCGTTCACCGCATTTTTAGCCGAAAACCGGGGGCACTACATGATCGAGAATATTATAGAAGACAGTTTTAATGATTTCTTTTTTAACCATGTATATAAATACCGTGAAAGCTGGACCATGCCCATTAATTTCACCGGCGGCGTAGCCTATGGTTTCCGGGATGTGTTAAAGGAAATGTGCAATTCTTTTGAACTGCAGCTGGGTAAAGTAATCAAGAAACCAATGGATGGATTGGTAAAATTTCATCAATAGCCTATGTCATTTATAAAAGTAACCGAATCTGAATCACATTACCGCCACCTGGAAAAAATGACGGTGAAGGAATTATTGACCAATATCAACAAAGAAGACAAAACTGTTGCAGAGGCAACAGAAAAAGCCATTCCCCAAATAGAACCACTGGTGCAGGTGATCGCTGATAAAATGCTGGCAGGAGGGCGCCTTTTTTATATTGGTGCCGGAACCAGCGGACGCCTGGCAGTTGTAGATGCCAGTGAATGCCCCCCAACTTACGGAGTTCCGTACGGCCTGGTAATAGCAGTTATTGCTGGAGGGAATAAAGCCATCACAGAGGCTGTAGAGTTTGCCGAAGATGACCAGGAACAGGGCTGGCTGGACCTGAAGGAGCATAATATTAATGAAAAGGATGTGGTGATTGGCATTGCTGCCAGCGGTACAACTCCCTATGTAATTGCAGCGCTGCAAGCATGCAGGGAGCACCATATTGTTACCGGCAGCATTTCCTGTAATCCCGGTGCTCCTACCAGTGCCGCCGCCGATTACCCGGTAGAAGCCGTGGTAGGCCCAGAATTTGTTACCGGCAGCACCCGCATGAAAAGCGGTACCGCCCAGAAACTGATCCTCAATATGATCTCCACTTCGGTAATGATACAACTGGGAAGAGTAGAAGACAATAAGATGGTGAACATGCAGCTGACCAATGATAAACTGATCGAAAGAGGCGTTAAAATGTTGATGGAAAAAATACCATCTTTTAATTATGAAGCAGCCAAAACATTGTTGCTGCAATCGGGCAGCGTTAAAAAATCTTTAGAGAATAACCATTCATAAAAAATCCTTGGATGATTTATGGAAATTAACTAATTTACGTATCTATTAACTAATTAAAACTCGTCTTATGAACATTAAACTTTTACTTTCTACAACATTTATTGCAACAACACTCGCTGTCTCCGCCCAGGATGCAAACAAAACCTTTGCAATAACCGGAGATGGGAACCATGATTTCTTATGGATGAACATCCGCCAGGTAGATATCGGGACCGGTAAAACTGTTCAGGACATTTACCAGAGAGACAAGTCGGCTTTTGTATTGGCTGATGCCGATTCCAAAGCCCCTTTGGCTTCATACAGGAGACCAACTGAAACCATGGTGGCTGCTGCAGCTTACGACAAAAATCAAAACAAACTGTTCTTTACACCCATGCGTGTGGGTGAACTACGCTGGCTGGACCTGAATGCAAAAGGCGATCAGCAAAAATACTATTCTGTAACGTCCAGCCTTTTAAATACACAGGAAGCACTGGGCGATGAAGCAAACCAGTTCTCCCGTATGGTAATTGGCGCTGATGGTAATGGCTATGCTTTAAATAATGATGCAAGCCGCCTGGTAAGATTCACTACCGGTAAAAAAGTTACCATTACCGATCTTGGCCCGGTTGTAGATGACGAATCGAACAAGGGTATATCTGTTAAAAATAAATGCACCAGCTGGGGTGGCGATATGATCGCTGATGCATACAATAAATTATACATCATCTCGGCCAATCATTATGTATTTGTATTGGATGTAGAAACCAGGGTAGCCAAACAAATAGGCTACATCACCGGTTTGCCGGCCAACTTCAGCACCAATGGCGCAGCTGTTGATAAAGATGGTAATGTAGTGGTGGCAAGTGCAAACACTTTTGCCGGGTACTACAAATTTTCTTTAAAAGACTTTGTAGCAACACCCATTGAAGGATCGGATATGGTATACAATGCTTCTGACCTGGCCAACGGTAACCTGTTGTACCAGAAAGAAGTGGATGCAGCCAGAACCTTTGCCGATTTTAAACCTGTTGTACCAGTTTTAACCAATGAAGCACATATCTATCCTAACCCGGTTACCAACAGCGAATTCAAAATTTATTTTGATGGACAGCAGGCTGGAAAATACAATGTAACCATTACTGACCTTTCAGGTAAACCACTTGTGAATAACATTGTAAATCTTGCAGGCTCTAAAACACAGGTTGAAACGATCAGCCTGAGCAGAACCTTTGCAAAAGGTATGTACATGGTTAAAGTTACCGATGCAAACAACAAATTTATCTTTACCGAAAGGATTGTGGTACAATAAAAATATTTATGGTTATTAAGTTCACGGGTTGCCATTTCTGGCAACCCTTTTTTTTATCGCAGATTTAAATGATTATTTTTGATTTCGCAGATGCAGTTTGTGTGCTGAATCTATTTTCAAAGATCCTCTGCAATACAGGTTACAGAATCAGCGAAATCATTTTTAATCATTATTAATCTGCGATTCAACTATGCAGGATATAGAACCATATTACAACTGGCGACACTTATATACAGCCGAAGAAGATCCGTTATCTCCCTTTTACAGGCGAACTTACAGTGAATTTGAATTCTCAAATACGGTATACAATTATTATATCCATCCCCAATGGGATGAATTTGGCTCCCGAACATTATACATGAAAGTTTTGTTTACAGATTATGAACAGAACTATGCTATCATAGAAATGCTGGGCGAGTGGAACGATGCGATAGAGAATGATATCATGACCCTTAGAAGAAATATAACCGATAAACTGTTTGCAAAAGGCATCAATAAATTTATGCTGATCACAGAAAATGTATTGAATTTTCACAGCAGCGATGATAGCTATTATGAAGACTGGAGAGAACAGGTGACGGATGCAGGCGGCTGGGTAGTGATATTAAATATGCCATCGCAAAGCCAGTACGATTTTAAACAGGCAAGGCTCACCAATTATATTGAGCTGGTTGATTTTCCGCAGTGGAGAACATTAAAACCTGAGATCATTTTTCAGCAGCTGGATAATATGATGTTTAAAAGATTGACCTGAAAAGAGATCAATAGTAATACAACCATGATGAATATCATAGAGATTAAGCATAAAAAAAAGGTATGCAGATTGTTTTTGCCTGATCCTGTCGTATTTTTGTAACTCAATTCAAAATCTAACTCTTTCAATATGACCTGGAAACACTTTTTCACTTCTTCAATTGGAAAGAAATTCATCATGGGCCTTACAGGTCCTTTTTTAATTACTTTTTTGGTTGTTCATGTAGGCGTAAACTCCTGCATCTTTGTTAATGATGGCGGCGAAACTTTTAATACCGCAGCTCATTTTATGAGTCATAACTGGATACTGCGTATCATGGAAGTTGGCTTATTTGCAGGCCTTATCCTGCACATCATACAGGGGCTTATGTTATGGAAAAAGAACAATGCTGCCCGACCTGTAAAGTATGCTGTACATGCTGCCAATGCAAACAGCAAGTGGTACAGCCGTTCCATGGGTTTATTAGGCACGCTGCTTTTGTTCTTCCTGGTCATTCATATTTCCAAGTTTTTTGTTGATACCAAAATAGCACTCTATGCAGATGGCGGAGCCAATGATGCCAGTCATAATTTATTTGAGGATATGAAAGCCGAATTTCAAAAATGGTGGGTTGTTGTGATTTATATAATTGGTGTTATTTCCTTGTTCTGGCATTTATTACATGGTTTCCAGAGTGCATTTCAAACCTTGGGGATCAATCATAAAAGATATACACCCATTATTAAAACAATCGGCATTGGTTATACCATCATCGTATGTATATTATTTGCCTTAATGCCCATCTCTTTATTTATGGGATGGATAGAATAATTTACCATACTACACTTTAACAGATTAATGAATTACTAATTAACTATACACAATGTCTTTAGATTCAAAAATACCGGCAGGCAAAATGGATGAAAAGTGGACCGATTATAAAGGCCACGTAAAGCTTGTTAACCCTGCCAATAAGCGTAAACTTGAAATAATTGTTGACGCCGGTCTTCTGCAGCGCGCAGGCGCCTACTATGCCAAGGCCCTGCGCCTCGACGAACAGGATCGCGCCGCCGGGGTCGACAATCCGCTCGCGCGGATTTTCCAGCACGTCGCGGTCGGTCTGCTCGAGCCG
>JBJTMN010000309.1:0-2340 GCA_046070545.1 Ferruginibacter sp. | reverse complement strand
AAATTTTCAGATTTTAATTTTGCAGGCCACAAAGCCCTTATCCGTGTTGATTTTAATGTACCATTAGACGACAACTTTAATATTACCGATGATACCCGTATGACGGCAACCATCCCAACCATTAAAAAAGTGCTGGCAGATGGCGGCAGTGTAATTTTAATGAGTCACCTGGGCAGGCCAAAAGATGGCCCAACAGATAAATACTCTTTAAAACACCTGGTAAACCCGCTGTATAAATTATTGAATGAAGGCCATACCAATCCTGTAATAGGTGATGGCAGTACCCGGGTTTTCTTTGCAGATGATTGCGTGGGAACACAAGCGGGATTAACAGCTTCTATGCTGAGACCCGGCGAGGTTTTACTGCTGGAGAATCTTCGTTTTTATAAAGAAGAGGAAAAAGGAGATGAAGCTTTTGCTGAGAAACTAAGCAAGCTGGGGGATGTATATGTGAATGATGCATTTGGTACCGCACACAGGGCACATGCTTCTACGGCTATCATTGCCGGATTCTTTCCGGCTGATAAAAGAATGTTTGGTTTACTGATGAATGCTGAAGTGGCGAGTGCCGAAAAAGTGTTGCACCAGGCAGAAAAGCCTTTCTGCGCCATTATTGGCGGAGCAAAGGTTTCAGATAAGATACTGATCATTGAAAATTTACTGGAAAGAGCAACCGATATCATCATTGGTGGTGGCATGGCTTATACCTTCTTAAAAGCCCGGGGCGGTAAGATCGGTTCTTCACTTTGCGAAGACGACCGGTTGCAAACTGCGTTGGAAATTTTAGAAAAAGCCAGTCAAAAAAATGTAAGTATCCATCTGCCAGAGGATTCTGTGATTGCTGATAAGTTTGCTGCAGATGCCAATACCGAAGTACGTCCCAGTGATGCCATTCCTGATGGCTGGATGGGACTGGATATTGGTCCAAAGGCGGCTGGAATTTTTAATGAGATCATCGGCAAATCAAAAACCATTTTATGGAACGGTCCCATGGGCGTTTTTGAGATGGAAAAATTCCAGGCGGGCACAAAATCGGTAGCTGAATCTGTTGCAGCAGCTACAGCCAACGGCGCTTTCAGCCTGGTGGGTGGCGGCGACAGTGTAGCCGCAGTTAATAAATTTAACCTGGCCGATAAAGTGAGCTATGTAAGTACCGGCGGCGGCGCCATGCTCGAGTATTTTGAAGGAAAGGTTTTACCGGGTATAGCTGCCATAAAGGATTAACAGTTTATTTGGGTTACTTTTTAGGTGCGCAATAATTAATTATAAATCCGCTGAAAAAAATATTATTTTTAACTTATTAACATTAAAACAAACATTATGAAACGTACAGGACTATTGGTAATAATCGGAATACTTGTTATTCTCTGCTTTTGGGGTTGTAACGGATACAACGGGCTGGTAAAACAGGATGAGAATGTAAAAAAAGCATGGAACAATGTGCAGACAGAATACCAGAACCGTTCGGACCTGGTTGGTAACCTGGTAAACACCGTTAAAGGTGCAGCCAACTTCGAGCAAAACACATTAACCGCTGTTGTGGAAGCAAGAGCTAAAGCAACCAGCGTAAATATCAATGCCGATAATCTTACACCAGAAAATATTGCAAAATTTCAGGAAGCACAGGGGCAAATGACAGGTGCTTTAAGCCGTTTACTTGCTACAGTAGAAGCCTACCCAACCTTAAAAGCTACTGAAAACTTCATGGAGTTACAACGTAAGCTGCCAGAGATTGAAAACGGCATTAAAAATTCCAGGATGAAATTCAACGAAGAGATCAATGTGTACAATACCAAAGTAAGATCTTTCCCAATGAATATTTTGGGCGGTATGTTTGGCTTCCATGCAAAAGAAGGCTTTAAGGCCGATGCAGGGGCTGAGAAAAAAGTGGATGTGAATTTTGATGACATGAATAAGAAATAATTAAGCCTGGCTTAGAAAATGAATAAAAAAAGATATTCCGGTTTTATAATCGGTGGCTTATTGGTGGTGATCGGGATCTTCCTGATCACTACCTATAATTCTTTAGTAAAGAAGGAAGTGCGCATGCAAACCCAGTGGAGCGAAGTGCAGAATGCTTATCAACGCAGGATGGACCTGATCCCCAGCCTAATCAATACGGTAAAAGGTGCTGCCGGTTTTGAACAGAATGTACTTACAGAAATTGCAGCTGCAAGAAGTAAGGCTCAATCAATAAATGTTGATAGTGCCAATGTTGATGCGTCAAAATTCCAGGAGCAGAATGCAGCCCAGAACGGATTGGCCAATGCATCCAACAAAATTATTATTACCATAGAAAGATATCCTGAGTTGAAGGGTACCGAATCTTTCCTTGCACTA
>JBJTMN010000308.1:0-2882 GCA_046070545.1 Ferruginibacter sp. | reverse complement strand
AAATACCATCATCCATACGTACAGTAGAACGAGGTTTGCCATTAACATCTTTTAAGTTAGATTTTTTAGGCTTGTTTCTGCCCTGGATCATATCAGGAGCCATCAGGTAAGTTTCTGTGTTAAAAGAACCGTCAGCACCTGAGCCTTTCATTTCTCTCTTGATCGCATCTTTTTTAAGGTACCCTTTGCTTTGCAGGTTCAGTTCATTAACACGATCTGTTCTCCAGATACAGAAATCGTGCGCCTGGCGCCAGTTTACACCAACAACCGGGTAATAGTTATAAGACGGGAAACGGAAGTAATATTCTACATAAGGCTCGTTATACGCAAGCTCTTCACGCCATACCAGTGTATCAGGAAGCGCTTTGTTAATAACATTTGTATCACCTGAGAATGTATTCTCCAACCAGTACAAATATTCACGGTAGTGCACATTGGCAACCTCGGTCTCATCAATGAAAAATGAAGGTACAGTGATACGGCGCGGTACATTATTCCAATCACCCATTACATCCTCATCCTTGGCTCCCATCACAAAGGATCCGCCCTGAACAAATACCAGACCTGGCCCTGCTTTTGGATATTTTACCTTGGCAACATGAAAATTACCCATGTTTTTATCATCATAGTTCCAACCCGTGGTAGAAGATTTGCCACTTTTTTTAGATCCGCTTTTTTTACAGGCACTCAGGGAAAGTGCAGCTAAAATCAGGATCAAAGCATTTTTACCAGAAAGTAATTTAGTCATGTTCATTCGTTTATTGTATTGTTTTAACGAAAGGTTTTCTTTATTATTGTATATGAGGTTCTACTGGCTGCGAATATAAAGACTTTAGCTGAATTCGAACTAATTCCCTTTCTTTTTTTAAAGTTAAATTGTTAATGCGGCCGTTGCTTATTGGTCTGATGCAAACAGGCAGTACAAAAATCCTGTTCAATCAACGAAATAAAATATTTTCCGGAAGCGCATCAGGCTTTGCTTAAATGTCCAATTTTTTTTTTAAAATGCTGATAAAAAGTGAAGTAATCCCGGAAAATTGCAAACAAAAACCGCTTTTTAATCTTAATAGATGATGGAGCTTAATTCATAAAAAAATGTCCCTTATAAATGCTTGAAACTATTATGAATATTGGGTCACAGCTATTTATGCCTGTAAAGTAAAATAAAATATACAAGCCTGGAAACTGCCAGATGATAATTTTCCTGAGTTAAAAAATTGTTTTATTTTTGGTTAATAAAAACAAGTGTTATAAACTTGCATACAATAAGGAATAAACGATTACTATTTATTGAAATGTTAATTTCTTAGAAAAATAAAATTGCCGGGGATTTTATTTTACCTTGCTGGTAATTATTTAAAATCCGTAATTTTGATCCCTGCCAAAGATTAACAGCGTGTACCAACTGCAATAAACTGCTAAACACTGCGTTATTCAGGCTGGAAAAAAGAATTCCATGTAAGATTCTGGCTTAAAATTGAGAATATTATACATACAAAGTATTGTTCTGTAGAAAAAAGCCTTTATCTTTGAAATTCACAGATTTTTAGTTTTTTTTTAACAAGATTTTATAATTTAGTTGTTCATTTCAATAAAACTATTATTTTTACAACATAATACAACCATTAAACTTAACGCTTATAGAGGTAAGTCTACCTAACCAAGACAAATCAAAACGCATGAAAAAAGTAACTTTGAAACTAACTGCCTTAGTTATGTTACTGGGAGGAACAATAACTGTATCTTATGCCCAGAACAAAATAAACGTTGTAACATCTGCTGTTCCGTTTTTACGTATTTCACCTGATGCCCGCAGCGGTGGTATGGGAGATGTAGGTATTGCAACTGCACCTGATGCTAACTCGGCTTTTGCTAACATAGCTAGAACACCTTTTGCCACAAGTAAAGCTGGCGTAGCGGTAAACTATACCCCATGGTTGAGGGATCTATCAGTTAACGATGTTTTCTTAGCATCTTTATCAGGATATTATAAGATAAGCGATGGTCAGGCAATTTCTGCTTCATTAAGGTACTTCAAATTAGGAAGTATCCAGTTCACTGATGCTCAGGGTCAGAATCTGAACGAAGGTAAACCAAGAGAATTTGCAGTTGATCTGGGATATTCTAGAAAGCTGTCAAGCAAATTCGCATTAGGTATTGCTATCAGGTATATCAATTCAAGCCTGGCTACAGGACCTTTCAATGGTGTAAATTATAAAGCTGGTTCATCAGTTGCGGGTGATTTACATTTATATCATCATGGTGCTAAAGAAAACGGACAGGGTTTAAACTGGGGTTTAGCTTTAAGTAACCTGGGGTCTAAAATATCTTACTCCAGTGATGCTACTCAAAAAGATTACATCCCTGCAAATCTTGGTGTAGGTCTGGCTTACACAAAAGTGTTTGACGAGTCTAACAAAATTACATTTGCAGCCGATTTTAATAAATTACTGGTACCTACAGCTAAATTAGATTCAGCCGGATATCCTACTACACAATCTTTAAAAGATTATCGCAATCAAAGTGTTGTTAGCAGCTGGGTAAAATCATTTGGTGAAGGTGGTGGAATCAGCGAAGAAATTCAGGAAGTGAACGTAGCTGTTGGTGCTGAATACTGGTACAACAACCAATTCGGATTCAGAGCTGGTTATTTCTACGAAAACAAAAACAAAGGTAACAGAAGGTATTTCACAGTTGGTGCTGGTATCAAATACAGCATTGCTGGTTTAAACTTCTCTTATGTTTTCCCTACAGGAAGTGGAACAAGCCGTATTCCTTTATCTAATACTTACCGTTTTGGTTTAGTATTCGATATGGGCGGAGCAAAATAATTTCAACGTTTTCATGTTAAAAGCGTTCCGGTTAATCCGGAACGCTTTTTT
>JBJTMN010000307.1:0-3738 GCA_046070545.1 Ferruginibacter sp. | reverse complement strand
TAATCACCCATGGTGCATCCGCAGGTTGGATTAGCCTGCTCAATGATCAATGGTTCAGTTCCAACATTCTTTACTACAAAAGTAGCCGTTGCAGGTACACCCTGTTTAACTTTACCCAGGTCAATAGTTTCAGATTCGAATTTTGCAACATCAGCAACAGTTTTTTGTGCAAACAACATTGCTGAAAATGTTAAAGCGGCAAATGATAGGAATAATTTTTTCATGATTGTTTTTGTGTTTTTTTAGTTTTTTAAATCGTTTAATCCTTTGTTTTCCGGAGCAGAACTGCCCGGTGTTTTCCAAACCTCACCTTTAATGGTTAATTGCTTGGATTGGGTCTCGTTATAAGTTATTGTAATAAATTTTGTGAAAGGGCCTTCAGCAGCGGCGTTATAGCCAACGGTAATATTTGTCTTTTCACCGGGTGCTACTGTTTTATCTTTTTCCCAGGTTGGTGTTGTGCAGCCGCAGCTTGCATTAACCTGTGAGATCTTTAAAGGAATATTGCTTTTGTTGGTAACCTCGAAAATATGGGTAACAGGTTTGCCCTGCGGGATCTTGCCAAAATCGTATTCAGTTTCTTTCAAGGTCAGCAATTCGTCTGCCTGGGCAATTGAAATGGTATTGCTGGTAACAGTACTCGCCTGTATACCGGCAGGAGTAGTGGCCGATGTTCCGGTTTGAGCATTTGCAACTACTATCAGGCAAAGTGCAGATAAGCTTAGGAAAAATTGTTTCATGTTAATTTTATTTAAGTTAACGGTAGTAAAGATAATAAAACGGCCGTATCTGTTTTAAATTGTTATCCTGTTAGGAGATTTTTAACAAAGGCTGCCCTATAATTTATATTTTTGCCCAACATTCACAAGTTATGGATACAAATAACAATAACGATGCTGCTTTACAGGAAAAACTGAGCTTTGATAATTTCAGGAATGCGGTACTTAAAGATTACCAGGTTGCCTGCGAAAGCAGGGAAACCAGTTTACTTGGCCGCAGGGAAGTACTTACAGGTAAGGCCAAGTTTGGCATTTTTGGCGATGGAAAAGAAATTGCACAGGTAGCTGTTGCAAAATTCTTTAAGCCGGGAGATTTCAGATCAGGATATTACCGTGACCAGACTTTTATGTTTGCCAATGGTTTAGCTACAGTAGAACAGTTTTTCTCCCAGTTATATGCAGATCCGGATGTTGAGCATGATCCCTTCAGCGCAGGGCGGCAAATGAATGCCCACTTTGCCACAAAGTTTGTGAATGAAAACGGAGAGTGGCTCAATCTTGCACAACTTAAAAATATCAGCAGCGATATTGCACCTACTGCCGGCCAGATGCCACGTGCCCTGGGGCTTGCATTTGCATCCAAAGCATTCAGAAGAATAAAGGAGCTTGATAACTTAACTCACCTTAGTAATAACGGCAACGAAGTATGTTTTTGCACTATCGGCGATGCATCTACCAGCGAAGGTCATTTTTGGGAAACCATCAATGCAGCGGGTGTGTTACAGGTACCTTTAGCCGTTTTTGTATGGGATGACGGATACGGAATTTCTGTTCCCAAAAAATACCAGACAACCAAGGCCTCCATTTCAGATGCACTGAAAGGTTTTCAGAAAAAAGAAGATACCAATGGTATTGATATTTATAAATTAAAAGGATGGGACTATGCCGGTATGTGCGAAGTGCTGGAACCGGCTATTCAAAAGATACGGGACACCCATATACCTGCTGTTTTTCATGTAGAGGAGATCACGCAGCCGCAGGGGCATTCCACTTCCGGAAGTCATGAGCGATACAAAACACCTGAACGCCTGGAATGGGAAAAAGAATGGGATGGCCTTAAACAAATGCGGGAATGGATCATTGCCAATGCATTGGCAGATGAGGAAGAACTAATAAAAATAGAAACAGAAGCTTCGGTGTTTGTAAAAGAAAGCAAACAAAGAGCCTGGACAAAATATATTGAACCGGTAAAAATGCTGGTTGCCGAAACGGTTGAAAAACTATCTCCACTTCAATCAAATGCTGCTGTAAAAAAACTGGCTGATGACCTGGGAGCCTTACGGGAACCTATGCGCAGGGATGTAATGAAAACACTGGCTGCTGCGTTGGATATTGCGGGTAATGATGCAGCAGCAACAGGTGTCGCTGAATTTTATGCACAATGTAAAACAGCCAATGCTGCCGTTTACAACAGTTATTTATACAACGAAGGGCCAAAGTCGGCATTAAAAGTTCCGGCAACAGATCCTGTATATGCAGAAGATGCTGCAATAATAAATGGCTATGAAGTATTGAATAAATATTTTGATGAATTGTTTACAATCAATAACAGGGTAGTTGCCTTTGGTGAAGATCTTGGACATATTGGTGATGTGAATCAGGGCTTCAGCGGACTGCAGGAAAAATATGGCATTGACAGGATATTTGATACGGGCATCAGGGAACTCACCATTATGGGGCAAGGCATTGGCCTGGCTTTACGGGGCCTGCGCCCGATCGCTGAAATTCAATACCTGGATTATTTATTGTACGGATTGCAGCCTTTAAGTGATGATGTGTGTACCACACATTTCCGAACAGCCGGCCAGCAAAGCTGCCCGCTGATCGTAAGAACACGGGGGCACAGGCTGGAAGGCATCTGGCACAGTGGCTCGCCCATGGGCATGATCATCAATGCACTCAGGGGCATGTATGTATGTGTGCCACGAAACATGGTGCAGGCTGCGGGTATGTATAATACATTGTTGCGGGCCAATGATCCGGCTTTGGTAATTGAATGCCTGAACGGCTATCGTTTAAAAGAAAAATTACCGGCAAACCTGATGGAATACACGGTACCGCTGGGTATTCCGGAAACTGTAAAAGACGGAACTGATGTAACGGTTGTAACCTATGGCTCTACTTTAAGGATCGTACTGGAAGCAACAGAAACACTGGATAAAATGGGTATCAGCTGCGAAGTGGTGGATGTGCAAACCTTATTACCCTTCGATATCAATCATTCCATTGTTGAATCGCTTAAAAAAACAAACCGAATTGTTTTTGTGGATGAAGATGTACCCGGTGGTGCAGCCGCTTATATGTTCAATAAAGTAATGGAGGAGCAGGGAGGCTATAAATACCTGGATGTATCACCCAGAACCATCACCGGCAAAGCACATCGCCCTTCTTACGGAAGTGATGGTGATTATTTCAGCAAACCAAATACGGAAGATATAGTTGCTGTGATAAAGGAAATGATGAGTGAGTAAAAAACGCGGAACGAGGGATCCGGGATCCTGGTCACTGGATGGGAGAATAAGGTTTTAAAAGCTTTTTAAAAGGCATACTGCTTATCCGGCATCTTCAATGACGACGATATGATCAACATCGGATTTCTACAGCTTATTGATATCTTAGGTACTTTCTCTTTTGCCGTATCGGGTGCTTTTTTTGCTATGGAAAAAAAGCTGGATCCCTTTGGTGTACTTATTCTTTCTTTTGTAACAGCCATCGGTGGCGGTACTCTACGTGATATTATGATCGGCAACCTGCCGGTTGGCTGGCTTCGTAACGAAACTGCCACCATTGTAATTTTTGTAGGTGCTATCGGAAGTATGTTCTTTAGCCACTGGTTAAAAAAATTAAATATCACCTTGTTCGTGTTTGATGCCCTGGGGCTGGGGCTCTTTACCATTATTGGCATTCAAAAAGGAATGGAACTGCACTTTAGCGTGGGTGTTTGTGTTGCATTGGGAAC
>JBJTMN010000306.1:0-9474 GCA_046070545.1 Ferruginibacter sp. | reverse complement strand
CTTGCCATGCGTTGTTGGCGTGCTAAAACCTTCCATTCCTCTTTCCACTATCACTCCTCTTATATCGCCCGCTTCATCTTTGGCCCAAACCACCGCTACTTGTGCAAACGGCGCATTGGATATCCACATTTTGCTGCCGTTCAATATTACATGATCGCCAGCATCTTTAATATTGGTGAGCATGCCTGCAGGGTTGCTGCCATGGTCTGGTTCTGTCAAGCCAAAACAACCCAGCCACTCGCCACTGGCAAGCTTTGGTAAATATTTATTGCGTTGTTCTTCGTTTCCATACTGATAAATAGGAAACATCACCAGGCTGCCCTGCACACTGGCCGTTGAACGCACACCACTGTCGCCACGTTCCAGTTCCTGCATCATTAATCCGTAGCTGATATAATCCAGTCCACCGCCACCATATTGCTCCGGAACAGTTGGACCAAAGCACCCCAGGTCGCCTAATTGCTTTATAATTTGCTGAGGAAACTCTGCACGCTGGGCATAATCTTCTATAATGGGAGAAATTTCTTTTTTTACATAATTGCGTACACTTTCACGAACCAGTTTATGTTCATCGGTAAGCAGTTCATCTACATTAAAATAATCGGGAGATTGAAAATTGTCGGTTTTAGCAGCCATCGTTTTTATGTTTATTCGTTAATCCCTGCCCGACAAAATCGTACAGGCGGGTGTTAATTGGTTAATTGGTTTTTTGGAGACAAGCTTTTTTGCTACTATTTAGTCCCGATAGCTATCGGGATTGTGTCACTCACCTGTACCGCATACCATTATTCAGCCAAGATTCCTGCCATTCAGGCCATTATCTGTACCACAAATATAAATACAGTCGTTCAGATGGTAATTTTTTGTTTTTTGCAGCCGGGTTGTAGGCAACTCCGATAACGGCTGTCAGCCCTGGCAGTGTTTATTTGAGGAATTTTTAAAAAAATAATTAAACAGATGCAACATTGCTGAAATACCCCTGTCTCTAACTTATAAAACACTGAACTTTTGGAATTAGCTGTATTGCCACAACGGGATGAACTGATAGAACGCTGCCTGAGGGGTGATACACTTGGCTACAAGGAATTATATGTTCGCTATTCAAAAGCCATGTACAATACCTGCCTGCGGATGCTGAACAATGTGGCAGAGGCAGAAGATGTACTGCAGGAAAGTTTTATAGAGGCTTTTAAGAACCTGGAGCGTTTTGAACACCGGACCAGTTTTGGGGGATGGCTTAAACAGATCTGCATAAACCGGTCCATCAACCAGCTTAAAAAAAGAAAGATCGATTGGGTAGATATAGAAAGAACGGCTGTGTATGACCATGCTGATGAAAAAGAGATCGACGAAATGGAAATAACCATGCAGGTTGAATCGGTTAAAAGAGCAATTATGAAGCTGCCGGACGGATACCGCACAGTTTTGAACCTCTACCTGCTGGAAGGATACGATCATGAGGAGATTGCGGAGATATTAAATGTGGCAGAATCTACAACACGTACACAATACATGCGTGCAAAACAAAAATTATTACAGCTTTTAAAAGAAGGATCATGAGCAATAAACTGAAAAATTTTATAAGCGATAACCGCAAGGCTTTTGATGATGAAATGCCAGCTGGTAAAATTTGGGAAAATATTGAAGCTTCTTTTACAGAAAAGAAAAAACAGCGCTTCGTACTTACACCATTATACAAATGGAGTATGGCTGCGGCTGCCATGCTGGTAATTGCTTCGGGTATATATTTTGTTGCCAATAAAAAGGCGGTTGAGCCTGCAGTAGCAATAACAAAAGAACCAGATATAAACATACTGGCGCCGGAAATGGCGCCGCAAATGAACCAGTTTGTTAAAATGATCGACAGCAAACAGGAAGAATTGAAAGTGATTGCCAAAGAGCAACCTGAGCTTTACAAGCAATTCACCACCGCCATTAACCAATTGGATAGTTCATATAATAGCCTTAAAAACCAACTCAGCGCCACTCCTAACCGGGAAATGTTGCTGGAAGCCATGATTCAAAACCTGCAGCTGCAGCTGAATGTATTGAATCAGCAATTAAACATCATCAATCAAATTAAAGAATCAAAAAAGTATAACCATGAAAAAAATGATAAGAATATTTAGTGTTGTTTTACCATTATTGTTGCTTGTGCAGGCAAACCTGTTTGCCCAGAATGATAATGATAACGACAATCATTATGACAACAAAAAGAAGTACGAATTTGTAAAAAATAAATCTGTAAACAAATCGTACAACGTTTCATCTTCGGATAAGCTCAACATCGAGAATTCATTTGGCGCTGTAAAAGTAACTACCTGGGACAGGAATGAGATTAAAGTGGATGTTGCTATAGAAGTTTCGGCCAATACAGAATCACTTGCACAGAAAATGCTGGACAGGATATCTGTAAGTGATGGAAAAAGCGGTAACGAAATTTCTTTTAAAACCTCTATGAAGGATGTGAATAATTCGAAGGGTGAAAAAAGCTCGATGGAGATCAACTATACTATTTCTATGCCTGCCAGTAACGGGCTGACTGTTAAAAACGATTTCGGCTCTACGGTTATTCCCGATTTCAGGGGAGAAGTTGACCTGACGAGTAAATTCGGTTCTTTAACAACCGGTAACCTGTCAAGCATAAAAAATATCCATGTTGAATTTGGCAAAGCAAACCTGGCTAATATTACCAGTGCACCGGTGACTATTAAATTCTCAAAAGCAGTTATCTCTAAATTATCAGGAGCCATCAAACTTAACCTGGAGTTCTGTAATAGCGTACGTTTGAACCTGGATAATAGTTTGACCAGCCTGGATCTGAAAACATCTTATTCAACCGTTAATCTTAAACCATCCGGTGGGTTGCAGGCTTCTTATAATATTTCTACCAGTTTTGGCTCCTTTAAAAATACAAGTGATGTAAAATTGAGCAGTGATGAAGAGGATGGAGATAATCGCGGCCCCAAATTCGATTATGAATATTCAGGAAAATCGGGTAGTGGCAATGTGCCGGTAAAAGTAAAAAGCAGTTTTGGAAAGATCATCCTGGGAGAAGCATCAGAAGCAGATATGAAAGATAAAGAGAAAACAAAAAACAAATCGAGAACATCGTAATTAAGTATAGCCGTGAATTATAAAAGGTCTGTAATTGTTACAGGCCTTTTGTATTTTTATACAAACAAAAAATATGCAAAGGACAAGATTTTTACTGTTTGCAATCATACCTTGTTTTTTTATTGCAGGAAATGTAGAAGCCCAGGTTAGCAGCAGGCCAAAAGCCAAAACCGCTGCAAAACCTGCGGCAAAATCTCCGGAAGCAGGGATCAGGCAATATTGGTTTGTTATGCTGAAGAAAGGAAATAACCGTACGCAGGACTCGGTAACTGCAGCAAAGATCCAGGAAGGGCATATGGCAAACATAACCAGCTTATACAATGCAGGTAAATTAAAAGTGGCCGGCCCGTTTGGAGACGATGGGGACTGGCGTGGCATTTTTATTTTTGATTGTGAAACAAAAGAAGAAGTTGAAAAATTACTGGCAACTGACCCGGCTATACATGCCGGACGACTGGCTTATGAGATTCATCCCTGGTGGACAGCGCCAAGCGGAAGTTTTAAACCCGGGATACCAAAGAAGTTAAATTAGTGCTCATGAAACTAATTACCAAAATACGGTTGCTCATTCTTTTCTTTATGATTGCGTTGATCCTTAGCGGAGCCACTGCCATGCCTGCTGAAACAGGTTTGCACTGGCTGATGCAGGTTAAGGATATGATGCCAGAAAGGATGGGTGACTGGCTGCAAACCTGTTACAATGCACTGGTTGACACGAATACAAAATATCCCTTTCTTGCCTATGGCTACGATTGGCTTGCTTTCGCTCATTTCGTGATCGCACTGTCTTTTATTGGCCCATACCGTGACCCGGTAAAAAATAAATGGATCATCGACTGGCAGATCATCTGCTGTGTTGCTGTTTTTCCGCTTGCACTGATAGCAGGACCGATCAGGCAGGTGCCTGTCTTTCATATTGTTATTGATTGCTGTTTTGGCTTGTTTGGAATAATACCTTTAGTAATTTGCAGAAACTGGATCAAAAAATTCGAAAACGCTTCATGATGAATTACTCTTATTTAGCACTGGGCGATAGTTATACCATTGGCGAACAGGTTCTATTTGCCGAAAATTTCCCCAATCAAACAGTTCAGCAGTTGCGGAAAATGGGTTTCGGATTTTATGCTGCAGAGATCATCGCCAAAACAGGCTGGACAACTGATGAGCTGAGCGATGCAATTGAAAACACAACTTTTCTTAATAAATATGATATCGTTTCATTACTGGTTGGCGTAAATAACCAATACCGGGGCCGTAGCGCAGCTGAATTTAAAATTGAATTTGAACATCTCCTGCAAAAGGCAATACAGTTTGCTGATAATAAACCCAGCCGCGTTTTTGTATTGAGTATCCCGGACTGGGGAGTAACTCCTTTTGCCGAAGGTAGAGAAAGGGATCAGGTTACCAGCGAAATTGATGAATTTAATACTGTTTGCAAAAGTTCTGCAACTACCTTCCATGCTCATTTTATAGAGATTACGGCATCTCAAAGAGCTGACGGAAATAAAACAGCATTTCTGGCGCCGGATGGTTTACATCCTTCTGGTATGGAATATAAAAAATGGGCCGTTAAACTTACCGATGCAATTTTAAAACAACTTTAATGATGGAAACAGTAAACTTCAGTGAAGTACAACGGTTTAAAACGAAGTGGGCCTGGTTGGGAGTGGCCGCCCTGAATGTCGTATTTATTTATGCTATTGTACAGCAGGTAATTATTGGCAAACCATTCGGATCCAAACCTGCGCCGGATTATATTCTGATAATCATTGAACTGGGGCTTTTGCTCCTGTTTTTGTTTTTGTTTTCAATCAGGCTGAAAACTAAAATCAGCGATACCGGCATTTATTACCGTTTCTATCCATTTCACTTTAAAGAAACTTATATTGAATGGCATGAATTAAAGGATGCCTATATCCGGGATTATAATTCATTTCATGAATATGGTGGATGGGGCTTGCGGGTGGGAAGAAAAGATACCGGCAATGCCATTAATACATCTGCTTCATCAAACAGAGGGCTTCAGCTTGTGTTTAATGATGGTAAACTTTTATTGATCGGAACGGCGAGGCCGGCTGAGATGGAAAAACTGATCGAAGCCGTTGTTGCATCCGGTAAGATAAACAGGGGAATCTGATTGTTAAACAAGGTATGCTGCCATCTCAGACTGGTATTGCTGTGCAATAGCCCGTGCTTCAGATGCAAAGTCTTCTTTTTCGCCAGCATAAATAATAGCACGGCTCGCATTTACCAGCAGCCCGCAATCTTTGTTCAGCCCGTATTTGCTTACTTCTTCCAGGCTTCCTCCCTGGAATCCTACACCGGGTACCAGCAAAAAATGATCGGGAATTATTTTACGGATATCTTCTAAGTCGCTGGCTTTGGTAGCACCCACTACAAACATGAGGTTTTCATTGTTACCCCAGCTGCAAACTTTTTTTAAAACGGTTTCGTATAAAAATTCGGCAGGATTATTATTTCCATCAACGAATTTAAGTTGTTCAAAATCTTTACTACCGGTGTTGCTGGTCAATCCCAAAACAATCGCCCATTTGTTTTCAAATTCAAGGAATGGCTTCACGCTGTCTTCACCCATGTATGGCGCCACGGTAATGGCATCAAAGTTCAGTGTTTCAAAAAAGGCTTTGGCATATTGAGAGGACGTGTTACCGATATCACCACGTTTGGCATCTGCTATGATGAATTGTTCTTTGGGGATATAATTCACCGTCCTTTCCATCGCTTCCCAGCCCTTCAGCCCCATGGCTTCGTAAAAAGCTGTATTGATCTTGTATGCTACACAAAGGTCCTGTGTGGCATCAATAATCTGTTTATTGAATTCAAAAACCGCATCAGGATGCGATTGCAGGTGTTTTGGTATTTTAATTAGATCAGTATCTAAGCCAACACAGAGGTAGGATTTTTTTTGTTGTATCTGCTGAACCAGTTGTTTTCTTGTCATGATGTAAAATTACAGTCTCTTTTCCATTTCATCAGCAATTGCCAGCGAATTGGCATCGGTTCTTTCCCGGAGTTGTTCAATAATGTTCTTTTGTGAATCTTTATCCCTGTTCTGGCTTAGCTTAAAAGTATTGTCAAAGCTTTCCACTTCAATCGTAAAACCTGCAATAGCTTTCACCATCTGGTCGATATATTCCTGCGGAAGTTTGTCAAAAGAAGAAGGACTTTCCGGGTTTTCATATTTATTGGTGATTGCTTTAACCGCTTCATAAGTTCCCTGCTCATCTTTAAAACTGATCTTTCCCTTTGCATGCACCACCATGTAATTCCAGGTACTGCCCATAACCGGGTTTGTGTACCAGCTTGCACTGATGTGTGCATGGGGTCCGTTAAAAATGATCAGTACGTTTTCATTTTTTGAGAATGCAATATGATGATCAGTCTTTTTCATTAAATGGCCACTTAAAAATATTTTGCCATCAATAACTTCAACTTCAAGCGGAATATGTGTAGCTACAGGATAAATTTCTCCCTGGCCAATAATGGCGGCAAACGAATTTTCCTTCATAAAGCTGATCACTTTTTCAGTATCTGCTTCGGTATAGTAAGGGAATTTGTACATGGTAATTATTGCGATTACAGGAATTTTACGAATTACACGAATTCTTTTATCAATGTAATTTCTCCAAAATCATTTTTTCTATTTCTTCATCCTGCCATTTGTTTGCAATATCAGGTATCGCCATCACCTGCTGCATAATGGCTTCCTGCCGTTTACCGTTTACCAGGGCTTCGCTGCATCTTATCTGCGGACTGAATGTTACCTGGCTGTAAAGCGGTATCCATTTATCGGGATATTTTTTACTAAAAGCGGCTTCGGTCTTTTTCTGTAATAAAAAAGCAGGATCTGCAACCTTATCTCTCATCTCCACAAAATTATTCAGGGCAAGGTCGGCAATGGCATCGCCATCGGGTTTTCTTAAAGATTGATATTCGGGTAAGATGGCTGACCAGTTATCGTTGTGTTTTCCTATCAGGCTATTCAATACTGAGCAATCCTCAAAGCCACAATTCATGCCCTGGCCGAAAAATGGCACGATTGCATGGGCGGCGTCGCCTATCAATGCAAATTGATCGCCCCGGATCCAGGGAAAGCATTTTACAGTAACCAGTGAAGATGTTGGATTGGTGAAAAAATCAGTTTCCAGTGTTGGCATCAGCAGCGAAGCATCGGTAAAAGTCTTTTCAAAAAATGATCTTACTTTTTCTTTTGTATCAAGCGTGGCAAATGAAGGCTCTCCTTCAAAAGGAAAGAAAAACGTACAGGTAAAGCTTCCATCAATGTTGGGCAGGGCGATCATCATGTAATTTCCACGTGGCCAGATGTGGAGTGCATTTTTCTCCAAAAGGAAACTGCCATTCTCTCCCGGAGGAATAGTTAATTCTTTATAGCCAAAGTCGATATAGTATTGCTGATATTGAAACCGGTCATGCTGTAACTGATGCGTTAGTCGTGCTGCAGAAAAAGCGCCATCGCTTCCAAAGATCAGGTCAGCTTTTACTTTTTGTAATTCCGGGGAACTGGTTTTTTCAAATTCTATCTTATTTTCACTCCAGTCAATGTTGTTACATTTTTCGTTGAATACAATATGCACACCATGTTCTTCTGCCAGGTCCATGAGTTTACAATTCAATTCTCCTCTTGATACTGAATTAATGTACTGGCCTTCATTTCCATAGGCCTGGTAAGCTGTTGTTCCGTCTGCATTGTGCATAAATCGCCCGTGCATGGGAATGCATATTTTCCTGATCTCATCCATCAGTCCAACTTCTTCCAGTGCTTTAATACCCCTGTCGCTCAAGGCCAGGTTTATAGATCTGCCGGCACTCAGTTTTTCTTTACGCATATCGCCCCGGCGCTCATAAACAGAAACCTTATATCCTCTTTTAGAAAGATAAACAGAAAGCAGTGATCCTACCAAACCGGCGCCAATTATAACTGTGTTCTTCTTTTCCATTATTTGTGATTTAAAATCAGTTTTACGATCTCTCCAAATTTCCAAACATCTTCAAAGCTGTTGTAAAGTGCTACCGGTGCTACTCTGATTACATTTGGTTCCCGCCAGTCGGCCAGTACACCGTTTTGTTTTAATGCATCAAAAACCTCCTTCCCTTTTTCCAGCATCAGCATAGAAACCTGGCAGCCTTTATTTTCTTTGGGGGTGATGATCTCTATCTTTTTTTCTGTTGAAGCCGCATTCAGTTCTTCAATGATAAAGAACAAGTAATCGCTCAACTGTTGACCTTTGACAATTAAATTATCAATTCCTGCTTCTTCAAAAATGTCAAGTGCTGCTTTGTGGGCGGCCATGCTTAACACAGGCGCATTGCTCAATTGCCAGCCTTCGGCTGTGGCAATGGGTTTAAAACCTTTCTCCATTTGAAAGCGGGTGGCTTTATCGTGCCCCCACCAGCCGGCTAATCTTGGTAGTGATGTATTGCCTGTATGTTTTTTATGGATGAACACACCGGAAACACCACCAGGCCCGCTGTTTAAATATTTATAACTGCACCAGCAGGCAAAGTCAACATCCCAGTTGTGCAAATGCAATTCAATATTACCGGCAGCATGCGCCAGGTCGAAACCACAATAAGCCCCGGCTTGATGCGCAGACTGTGTAATCGTTTTCATATCAAAAACCTGTCCGCTGTAATAATTAACACCGCCAAAAATTACCAATGCAGTTTGATTGCCGTGTAGTTTTATGGTTGCAAGAATATCTTCTGTTCTGATCGTATGTTCACCTTCTCTTGGTGCCACTTCAATGATCACCTCATCAGGATTCAATCCATGAAACTTTGCCTGCGTTTCCAATGCATATTGATCTGACGGAAATGCTTTTGCTTCGCAGATAATTTTAAACCTTTCTTTGGTTGGCTGAAAAAAACTGGCCATCAGCAAATGGAGGTTCACGGTTAGTTGATTCATTACCACGATCTCTTCAGGCAACGCACCCACGATTTTAGTAAGCAGTTGCGGAAACATTTCGTGATAGCTGAACCAGGGCTGCCTTGCATGAAAATGGCCTTCCACACCAAAGCTGGCCCAGTCTTCCAGCTCATTCAGCACATAATCCTGCGTGGTTTTAGGTTGCAGCCCGAGGGAGTTACCGGTAAAGTAAATACTTTCATTTCCGTTGATGATAGGAATATAAAATTTGTCCCTGAAATGGCTTAATGGATCTTTTTCATCTAACTGCCTGGCGAAATCAATTGTGTTTTCGAATTTCATAAACTGTTTTGGGCTAAAGCCCCGTATTTTTTGTTGCATTGCCCCGGCCTTAAGGGGTCTCAACATACTAATAAGGTACAAGACACAGTACTTAAAATTTTTAG
>JBJTMN010000305.1:0-3797 GCA_046070545.1 Ferruginibacter sp. | reverse complement strand
GGGGGTGGGGGGGGGGGGTAGTATGTAGTAAGAGAAATTCCAGGTGGATATAGTGTGATTATTTGCAAAGGTACGGTGGCTAAAGCAATATTCAATACCTTGTAAAACAAAACCCCGTTATCATTAAAATAACGGGGTTTTTATGGGTTATTTTGAACCTTTCTTTTTAGCGGGTTCTACTTTTTTTTTGTACCTCCTGACGGCTTTGTTGTAGCCGGCTTGGTGGCAGGTGGTTTAGGGGCTCCCGCACCTGGTTTTGGAGTCACCGGGGGCGTATTAATCACCTTACCATCCTTACCAATGATCGTTACTTTGCCATTTTCAATAATGGTGGTCACCCCATCCTTAACGGTGGTTATTTTCCCCTCTTTGGTAATTACCGTGGTTGAACCATCTTTACCGGTTGTATTTATAGATCCATCGGCCCCGAATGTAACAGATGTTGCTGTATTAACCGGTTTCAGATCTGCCCGGGGGGTAAGTTTTGCAAGTGCGTCCCTGTTGGCTTTCACTTCCTGGTCATTCGGGTCAACCAATAATGCCTTATCTGCATAACTTACAGCAAGCGGATAATTCTTTTCAATATTAGCGCTATAGGCAATAAAGTACTTATAAACAGACATCAGCTGACTGATGATCTTTGATTTATCTGTGTATGCTTCTCCCACTTCAATAGCTTTTGCAAAGGCGGGGTTTGCAAGTCCGTAAGCCATTGCTGTATCTATTCCCCAAAACGATTTACCCATCATATTATATCCCAGGATATCATCAGGATATTTTTCTGTATATAACTTAAACAGCTCCGAAGCAGCAGCAAACTTACCTACCCTGTAATAACTGTTGGCTGCACTGAAGATCTCGGTTTTAGTAGGTGTTTTTTTGATATTCAGCACTTTTTTATACCAATCACCGGCATCAGCATATTGTCCTCTTTTTTCGTATGTAGCCGCAACCGATTTTAGCATGGTAACTTTACCGATCTCAGTACTATCAAGCGCTACAGCCTGTTCCATAAAGTTTCCTGCCAAAGCTTCATTTCCCGGGAACTTCAGCAATACAGTTGCATAAGTAAAGTAATCCCTGGCACCGATTTTTGATTGCTTTTGTTTTTGAAAATACTTATCAAAGGCAATTTTAGAATTACCATAGGCTCCCATAGCTCCTGTAGAATCACCCGCCTTTTCAAGCTTTTCTGCTGTTTTAAAATTAGCATAAGCCAGTAAGCCGAAAAGATTTGGATAAGGATTAGGGCTTGCAGCTACGCATGCATCTGCAGCTGTAATGGTTTCTGCAAATAATCCCTGTGCAAATTTCATTTGGGCACTCAAAAAACAGGAATTGGGTTCATCTGATCCTTTGGCAGCAAGGTATTTTTCGAGGTATGTGGCAGACTTTACAACATCTGTTTCATAAAAGTATTGGTGTAAGGTCCAATATACCCTGCTATAGTTCGGATCCAACGCTATCGCATCATTATAATATTGCATAAAGATAGGCTGCTGGCTTGGTCCCTGGGACTGGTAAATCCTTCCGATACGGTATTTAGCTCTTGCATATTTAGGATCAATTGCCAATGCAGCTTCATAGGTACGTTGTGCAGTACCCCCATCACCTACCTTACGAAACGCATCGCCCAGGTCTGTCATGATCCTGGCATCTTTAAAGCCTTTCATGTTGGTAGCCTGTTGTAACTTTTCTACAGCGTAAGCAGCATCGCCAAACTTGGAATCAAAATCACCGTTGGCAAAGCCAATAGCATCCAATACCAGTATATTTTTCCCGCCACTCAGGCTGATGGCTGTCTCAAAATGACTACGGGCCTGCTGTGTCATTCCCTGCAGTAATTCAATATGCCCCATACCTGCATTCAATAATGCACTGTTTGGGTTTGCAGTCAAACCTTTCTGGTAAACAGCTTTAGCACCTTCTATATCTTTATCCTCATCAGGAGCAATTAAAGTTTGTCCCAGCCAGTAAACGGCTTCGTCATTAGCGGGATTGGCTGTCACCAACTGTTGAAACACATTTTTTGCACTGATGAATTTTTCATAATACAAAAATTTCTTCCCATCGTCTATGGATTGAGCACGGCTTAAATTGGCTGCCAGCAAACCGGTTAATAGGATACATGTAAATTTTAAATTCTTCATTTTATTTCGCTGTTTTAAGTCTTTACAATAATATTAATTTTCCAACTATTCTCTCATTAAATCCCGATAATCTTTTATAATTTCTGGTTAATCTTCACTCTTCTTACTCCAAAATCCATTCTTGTTCCCAGGTATGCTCTCCTGAATATCAGTTGTCCTCTCTCCTGGTTTAAGAAATTTACAAAGCCCGTACCAAGACCATCGTAATTCTCTTTGAGTATGTAATACAAACCACGTACCAAAGGATAACGGCGTGTTGAAATGCTTGCCTGCATTGGCTTTACAAAAGGTTTTTCATCGCACACCTCGCAGGCCACGTAGGCAATTTTTACTTTATTTAACATTTTAACCTGCGCACTGTCCTCGGGATTGCCGATCCAGCTGATGCCTACAAAACCAATTGCATTTTCTGTTTTAGCCACATAATCGATCACCTGCTGGCTGCCTTTTACTGCCTGAACAACAGAGGTGTCGAATTGTTTACCTTTCAGGATACTATCCATCACAAAGCGAACCGTACTGGTTGCATTCAATCCGTCGAAAACGATTTTCTGGTTTCTGTTTATCTTTCCGGCCAGCTGATCCCTTAATCTTTCCATTGTAAAAATGGTATCGTTGCTTTTGCTGTTCACGATAAGGGTAATGGCATCATTGGCTATATTATCCCAGTGCGGATAATACTTAAGTGAGTCTAAAGCATATGCATCTTCATCATTTTTCAACCCACGGGTAACAATGATCATGCGGTTTGAAGTATCGTTGAAAAAATCCTTAAAACAATCTGCTTCTGTTTTGTAATCGGCTATTATATGCGCCTTTGGAAACGATTGTTCAAATACCCTGATCTGCTCTTCCATCACCGGCTTAAATGATTCATCCACACTGATATGAATAGTGCCGGTTGCCATTGTATCACCAGGGCCCTTTTTCACATTGCTGTTACATCCTGCTATTAAAAACAGGATCATAAAACAGCTTAGTGCGGTTATTATGACCCGGTTTATTTTTTTTCTGTTCATCTGTCCCTGAAATATTGTTTCTTGTATCCCCTGTAAATCCTGAACAATCCATAAATTATACAAACGGCTCCAAAAATTTTGAATGTATTGTCATCATATTTTTCAGCAAGCTCGGCATTGAACTTTTTGATAAATATCATGAAAACGCCCATGGCCATCCACAGTACCCCCATCCCATAATCCATTATGCTCCGCATGCGCAGGTAACTTTTATCACGCTCATTGGGTTCTTCCCTTTCAAATTCTTCCAGTGCCATTGTATAAATTTTATTAAATGCCCCTTTTTAAAAGTATTTCGGGGCTGTGAAAATACTGAATTAATCAGTTTAATCAGTCTGCTGGTGTAAACTTTACCGGAATAACATAATACACCGATACATTTTCGCCCCTGGTTTTTCCAGGTATCCAATCCGGCATTTTCTTCAACACCCTTATCACTTCATTGTTATAGGCCTTTCCACCATCAAGTACGGTTTCAAAACTCTTTAATTTACCGGTGTAGTCAACCACAAATTTTACCCGCACATTAACGAGCTGACCTGCTTCCATTTCATCCGGACTTTGGAGGTTTTTCTCCAGGAATTTCCGCAGCGCATCCATACCACCAGGATAAGCCGGTAACACTTCA
>JBJTMN010000304.1:0-8346 GCA_046070545.1 Ferruginibacter sp. | reverse complement strand
TTAACGAGATACAACAGCTGCCTGACAATAAATATTTCATACCCGCTAATTATTATTACGGTTTCATCAGCTACTACAACAGGGATTTTAATGAAGCACTGAAATCGTTTAAAATGGTGGAAACACAGGAAGAGTATAAAGGCGTAGTGCCTTATTATATTGCCGAGATATATTATTTCCAGGGAAAGAAAGAGGAAGCTTTGCGTTACGGCGAAAGCGTATTAAGCAGGCCCGGTGTTTTATTTTATCAAAAAGAGATGAACCTGCTGATAGGGCAACTTTATTTTGAAAAGAAAAACTATCAAAAGGCACTGCCTCTTTTGGAATCTTATGTAAACAACAGCGGTAAAGTAACCAAAGAGATCATGTACGAACTGAGTTATTGTTATTATGATGCCAATAAATTAGACAAAGCCATTGAAGGATTTAAGCAGCTGAGCACCGAAAAGGATTCGATGGGCCAGAACAGCATGTACCTGCTGGGTGATTGCTACCTGCGTACCAACCAGAAAGCCAATGCACGCAATGCTTTCCAGTACAGCGCTTATAACAGTTCCAATAAGTTACAACAACAGGTTTCCCGCTTTAATTATGCAAAACTTTCCTACGAGTTAGGGTTCCAGGATATTGCACTGAATGAAATGAAAAAATACCTGAATGATTACCCCAACAGTGATTATGATACGGAAGCTAAAGAGATACTGGTAAGCCTGCTGGCCAACACCAATAATTTTGCCGATGCTTTACAACTATATGAATCATTTGATAAGCCTACAGCTTCCATGCAAAAAGTATATCCGCGTATATTGTATGGAAGAGCAGTTGAACTTATAAATGACCAACAGATCAAAAGGGCCGATGAACTGCTGACCAGGGCACTGGCATTACCTAATTCTGCAGTAACTCCTTACGCCAATTTCTGGAAAGGCGAAATTGCTTACCGCAACAGCGAGTATGATAATGCCATCAGGTACCTGAGCCTCTACATGCAGGGCAATGTGCCTGCACAGGGCGAAGCCAATAAAAACACCGCTAACTACAACCTGGGTTATAGCTGGCTGCAAAAGGAGAATTACGCTAAAGCGCTTACATATTTTGAACAGATCACCACATCGGTAAGCGTAACCTCTTCACCCATGGAGCAGGATGCCTATGTACGCAGCGCCGATTGCTATTTTATGAGATCGGATTTTACAAAGGCAAACAGCATGTACGATAATGTAGTAAACAACGCTTTACTGCAGAGTGATTATGCCATGTTTCAAAAAGCCATGATCGCCGGTGTCAAAAGCTCGGCCAATAAGATCAGTACGCTGAACAGCTTGCTGAAGCAGTATCCAAAAAGCAACCTGGTGCCTGATGTAAATATGGAGATCGCCCAGACTTATATCGCTGATGAAAAATTCCTGTCAGCCGTTCCGTTCCTGGAAAATATTCTGAATAATCCAGATGCCGGCGGATTGAAACCAAGGGCTTACCTGAAACTGGGGTTGGTTTATTACAATGTTGACAAGTATGATGATGCCTTGAAAAATTATCAAATGCTTGTTGATACATATCCACAGTCTTCTGAAGCAGATGAAGCTACCGACATCATGAAGAATATTTATATAGAAACAGGTAAGCCTAATGAATACCTGGAAATGATGCGCCGCAGTGGAAAAACGGTATCAGTAAGCGAAGCGGATTCATTAACCTATACAGCCGCGGCATTAAAATACAATGCCAATGATTGCCCTGCAGCCATTGCAGGCTTTAAAAATTATATGGAAAGATTCCCCAACGGGGCAAGTATTTTAGAAGCAAATTATTTCAGTGCAGAATGTTATAATGCCGCCAAAGACTTTCAGAATGCCCTGGTTGGCTATGATTATGTGAGCAGTAAAGGCCTGAACCGATTCTTTGAAAAGGCAACCCTGGAAGCAGCCCGTATCAGCTATTTTGAGCTGAAGGATTACAGCAAGGCAAAAAAATATTTTGAATCACTGACCAGTGGCTCTGTAAACCAGGATAACCAGCTGGAAGCCCTGCGTGGATTGGTTCGCTGCTATTATCAGCTGAAAGATTATGCACAGGCAAATGATGCAGCAAAGAATCTGCTTACCAAAAAGGGGATAAGTACTGATGATAAATCAGTAGCATTCCTGGTATTGGGTAAATCGCAACAGGTGAAGAATGACTGTGCCGCCGCCATCACATCTTTTAAATCATGTGCGGCAATCAATAAAGCATCCTGGGGAGCAGAAGCCCGTTATGAAATTGCAGCCTGCCAGTTTGGTATGAACAACCTGGCCGCTGCAGAAAAATCTGCCTTGGCTGTAATTAAGGAGACCGGATCGTACGATAACTGGGTAACCAAAAGTTATATTTTACTCGGTGATATCTTCATGCAGCAGAAAGATTATTTCAATGCAAAAGCAACCTATGAAAGTGTTGCAAAGAATGCTGCGATACCTGAATTAAAGGCCGAAGCACAACAAAAACTGGATAAGGCTATTGCAGAAGAAAAGTCTGTAAGTAAAGTGGGAGAGTAGGAATTAGCCATAACAGGTAATTAAAAAAGTTAAACAACCATGCAAAAAACTTCAAAAAGATATTCGATGATCAACGATCTGTTTTATAAAAACCGGAAAGCAAAAAGATTTATTGCCGGATTCATATTCATTCTTGGTTTCCTGCCGGCTGTAACTTTTGCTCAAAAAGATACCACCATAAAGAAAAAATCTACTATTGATATTAACTCGGTATACAAGCCGGTTTTACGCAATGCTGTAAAAATAAATCTTTCCGCATCGCATTTAAATGCCGATACAGCCGCGCCAAAGTTAACGTACAGCATTCCGGCACAAAACCTGTTTTATTCGTATCAGCCCATTTCATTAAAGCCTTTGGCACTGCAGCAGGACACCAACCTGTACCTGGGTTCAAGAAATTTTGTAAAAGCCGGGTATGGTAATTTTTCAACTCCTTTTGTAAGTGCGGGTTTTAGTTTTGGCGACGGTAAAAAGTTTCTGGCCAATGTATATGCCGATTATATTTCTTCCAAAGGAAAAATGCTGTACCAGGATTATTCAAAGTTGCATGTTAAGGCAAGAGGAAGTTTGTTTTTACCAACCAATGAAGTGTATGCCGGTGTTGATGTGAAAATGAACGAACAGTTCCTGTTTGGATATGATACCGCTTTATATAAGTACAGTAAAAAAGATGTACGACAGCAGTTCCAGGAATTTGCCGGTAAGATCGGCATTCGCAATACCAAAGTAGGAGAGTATGGCATCAGCTATGATCCCAATATAGAATTCAGCAATTTTACCAATGTAAACAAGCTTACAGAAACTTCCTTTATTTTAAATGCACCGCTTAAAAAACAGTTTGGAGAAATGTTTGCCTTTAAGCTGGAGGGTAAGGCAGACATCACTTCTTATACAACTAAGAATTATATACCCAACAACATAAAATTGAATAACAACATTTTCCAGGTATCTCCTTCACTTGTTTTTTCCACGCCACGTGCAAGTATCAATGGCGGTATAACGCCTACCTGGGATAATGGGAAATTTGTATGGCTGCCCAATGTATATGCTGAAGCGTTCATTGCCGAAAATGTATTTGCCTTCCAGGCTGGATGGGTAGGACGAATCACTAAGAACACCTACCGGAACCTGTCGGGAATGAATCCATACCTGGCCCCGTTTACATCGCAACTGAACACAAAGGAGATCGAATATTATGGTGGAATAAAAGGCACGCTGGGTAAGCATTTTAACTTTAATGCCAAAGCTGGTTATATTAACTATACCAATCTTCCTTTCTTAATTAATGATACGGCAACCGATGGCAAAGCCTTTGTGATCAGTAATGAAAGTAAAGTGAGCAACTTCCGTATCCATGGTGATGTTAGTTATGTAAGCAAAGAGAAGTTCACTGTAAGTGCAGGAATTACCTATAACGGTTATGTAGGTATGAAGAATAATGCAAAAGCATGGAACACCCTGCCCCTTGAGTTTACCAGTTCCCTGCGCTGGTGGGCATTTAAGCAGGTATTGCTGAAGGCAGATTTTTATGCTTACAGCGGCAGTTACTATCTCAGCAAAGGAAATGTTGCAAAAGCTTTTAAACCCGGCTCCGACCTGAGTGCCGGGATAGAATTCAAGGTGAATAAGACCTTTAGTGCATGGTTTGATGTGAATAATATTTTAAACGACAAATATGAGCGTTGGCATAATTACCCGGTATATGGCCTGAACCTGATGGGCGGTGTACGGGTTAATTTTTACAGAACAATTTATTGATATTCCGGCTGACAGTTCTGTCAGCCGGTTTTTTATGCACTCCTGTAAAAAAATAGCTGTAAGGTTGCATTGCAAACCCGTAGGGCATATCTTTGCGCTGCAATGCAAAAGCAAATCGCATCATATCTTTTTCAACATAAAACCTGCCCTTTACCGGGATTGGGTACCTTATCCATTACCAGTTCGGCAGCTGTTTCTGATTTTACCAACAAGATATTTACTGCACCAAAACCAGAACTGCATTTTGTGCAGACAGAAACAGATACAACCGGCCTGCTGAATTATTTAACTGTATCAACCGGAACCGATAAAGAAACCGCAACTGATGCCATCACCAGGTTTTGCAGTGACCTTAAACAACAGATTAATGATGAAGCCGAAGCTTATTTAAATAACATTGGTATTTTTTTTACAGATGCTTCAGGAACAGTAAATTTTAAGCAGGAGGAATTGCCTGCCGCATTCATGCAGCCTGTTTTTGCCGAAAGGGTAATACATCCGGATGCAGAACACCAGATACTGGTAGGCGATAAGGAAACTACCAATACGGTAATGACCGAACTGCTTGCACCAAAAGACGAAACAAAAGACCGTTGGTGGATCTGGGCAATTGTATTGGGAGTACTTGGCCTGCTGGCGCTGTTTATTTATTTTACAGAATTCAATGGTATATACCCATTCGGGAATGTGATACAAAACTAACTGCTTCATGATCCATTATAATAGTTGTCCCATCTGCAACAGCACCGATATAAAAGCTCAACTTTCAGCCAGAGATTATACTGTTTCGCAAGATCAATTTGCCATCTGGCATTGTAATACATGTACTGCCAGGTTTACACAGGATGTGCCTGCACAGGATGCGATCGGCGCTTATTACGCTTCTGAAAATTATATATCGCACAGCGATACCAAAAAGGGGATCATCAACAGTTTATATCACCTGGTGCGTAAGAGAACCTTGGGAGCAAAAAGAAGACTGGTTATAAATGAGACCGGTATGGTAAAAGGAACAGTACTGGATATTGGTTGTGGCACCGGCGCTTTTTTACAAACAATGAAAGAAGCCAACTGGAATATTACCGGTCTTGAACCGGATGCAGTTGCCAGAACAAAAGCAGCAGAACTGTACCATATTCAATCAGAGGAACCAGGGAAATTGTTTGAATTACCGTCAGCTTCCTTCAATGCCATTACCATGTGGCATGTACTGGAGCATGTGCACGAACTGCATGCCTACATCGAACAGATTTCCGTTCTGCTTGCAGCAAATGGAAAAGCATTCATTGCTGTTCCTAATTACACTTCTAAAGATGCTGATATCTATAAGGAATTCTGGGCGGCTTATGATGTGCCCCGCCACCTGTATCATTTTTCACCACAAAGCATGGAAAATCTATTAACGCAGCATGGCTTAAAACTAACAGCAGTAAAACCCATGTGGTTTGATAGTTTTTATGTAAGTATGCTCAGTGAGCAATACAGGAACGGTAAAGGAAATATCATCAAAGCAGTTTTTAATGGCTTTCTATCCAACCTGAAAGCGTGGAGCAATGTAAAAAAATGCAGCTCAGTGATCTATGTGATCAGTAAGTAAGCTTTTCTGTTAAAATTTCACCTCAAACATTTTTGGCCATCGCTTTCCTGTAACCAGGAATTTTTTTGTGGCAGAATCGTAGGCTATACCGTTTAAAACATCTGTTCTGTCGGTTGATTTAAAACGATTTTTTAAAGCATCACCAAAATCAAATTTTGCGACCACCAGGCCACTTGAAGGATCTATCTTTACTATTTTATCGGTCTGGTAAATATTGGCAAATACAAAGCCATCAACATATTCTAACTCGTTCAGGGAATAAACGGGACTATCATTGTCACTTACCCGTATGGTGCTTTTTAACCTGAAATCATCGGGATTTACAAAATAGAGTTTGGCGGATCCATCGCTGATGATCAGGTCAGTTCCGTTATGGGTAAGTCCCCACCCCTCATAAGGCCAGTTAAAGGTCTTGACGGGCTTGTTAATATTGCTAATATCGTACACATACACAATGTGGCTCTCCCAGGTTAACTGGTAAATTTTATCTTTAAAGATGGTGATCCCTTCTCCAAAGATAGAATCAGTACCCATCATATGTTTCTGCTCAACCTTACCTGTTTTATAATCTGTAATTCTTAGCGAGGAAGTTTCAAAATCTCCGGTTCCCTCATATAGTTTACCATTGTAAAATTCAAGTCCCTGTGTGTAGGCACTGGTGTCATGCGGGTATTCAGCTGCAATCGTATACGAGATAAGCGGAGTTTTGCGGGTTTCTAAACTGGGGTCATATGGTTCTTCCTTTCCTGTGTTTCCATTACAGGCAGCCAATATTACAAGTGCCAGAAGTGCTGAATATTTTTTCATTTTCTTAAAATATGAACAAAAATAGGGAACTGTTTTGTTGCAACAGTTCCCGGGACATAAAAGAATGCAAATATTTAGTTAAGCCTTCGTTGAAACTCAGTTTTGCGGTAATAAATATTCCTTTGTTCCAGGTAATTGATTATGAAATTGAAGCAGGCTTCATCTTTGCCCACCAGTTCTGGTGGAAAAACACCTTTCTCAGTAAACAGTTTTTCTGCCAGCATATTTAAAGCAGCTGTGCAGGTATAGCCCGTGGTACGGCTCATAGATGAGGTTTGAGTAGCAGCATCATATTCATCATACAGATCATAACAGATCGTTCTTTCTGCATCGCTGATCTTTATCTGCATCAGCGTAAACTCAGCTTCTTCTGCACCCAGCTTCCATTGGTCAAATAAAAGCGATGAAGTAAATTCCATGGGAGCAATTTGCTGCCCCTTAAAATGTATGGGTGTATTACTCAGGAACCCGGCCTTTATTAGTCCTTTCATCAGATCAATATGGCCGGGGTAACGCAGTGTCTTTTCTTTCATGTTTGGAATATGCCCCATCGTGAATAAAATGGAACGCAGCCCATCCGTATTAAAAGATTCCAGTGTTCCCACCTGTTCAAAATCCACCAGTTCCGCATCGCTCAATGCAGGTTTGGTAACGATATGGCTGTTCTCAACATACCTGGCCGGCCGGGTATACTCTTCCAGCACATCAATGGGAGAGAAGGGGGCTTTGTATTCAAATGGATAAACCCTTTTCTTTGGTAATCCTCCCACCACGCATTCAAAGTCGGTGATCTTCATACGTTCATTGTGAGAACCCAACATTAAATTACTCATGCCCGGAGCTACACCGCAATCAACAATGGCAGTTACATTATTGTCTTTTGCCAGTGCATCCAGTTCCAACGCATTTTCAGGGAAGAAGGAAATATCTACCACATTTTTTCCTGCATTGATGATCGCTTCCAGAGTTTTATACCCCATAAAACCAGGTACAGCGCAGATCACAAAATCAAATTCTCCTAACATGGAATTATAGTTACCGTAATTACTCAAATCGGCTTTGATCGTTCTTATTGCATTGTTTTTTTGAGTAAGTAACTGCAATGCATTTTCACTTACATCAAAAGAAGTCACGTTGTATTTTGCGGCCAGGTCGATAGCCATTGCACGGCCAACCATGCCGGCGCCTAATATTGCTATTTGCATAAAATAAAGTTTTTCGCCTGAGGCGAAGATTATGTAATTGAATTTTGTTACCAGCAGTTGTTCTTTGTGGGGCGACAGTGGCGACGCTCCATTCAACAGCGGTAATTTTTATCAGCTTTTAATAAAGCGATTCGATGGTCCTATTACAATACCGAAGTCCCATTCATCATAATGGAAATATAGGCAGAGAGCCTGTAGAAATGTGCGTATGTATTTGATTGATTCAACTGTTATTCATAAAAGTAACCGGTAATTTTAATCAAGTGGTTACTTATTTACTTTTATACCTGTATACTCTTTTACTTCTTTCCTTTCTTACTCACAAATTTCATCTCTGCAATTAAATTCTTTGCTTCTGCATATTTGTCGATAATGAACATCACATAGCGTATGTCAACCATAATATTACGGCAGATAGATGGATTGCCGCTTCGCCGCCGAGGGC
>JBJTMN010000303.1:0-3967 GCA_046070545.1 Ferruginibacter sp. | reverse complement strand
CAGAAACTGCAATACTTTACCCCGCTTCAATTAAAGAATTTCAACAGCCCCGGCATTTTGTATGGATGCATGGCCGGGATGGATGCCTGGAAAGATGCCGGATTACCGATCGATGAAAACAGCGCCACAGACTGGGATAGCGGCACTGTTTTTGGAACCGGTAGTTCCTCTGTTAATAAATTACGGGAATCTTTTTACAAGATAGATGCAGGCCAGGTAAAGCAACTGGGCAGCACTGCAGTAGTGCAAACCATGGTGAGCGGAGTATCAGCTTATTTAAGCGGCATACTTGGTTTGGGTAATTTAGTCACCAGCAATTCATCAGCCTGTTGCACAGGTACAGAAGCCATATTGATGGGTTTTGAAAGGATACAATCAGGTAAAGCAAAACGCATGCTGGTTGGCGGGTGCAGCGATCATGGCCCATACATTTGGGGCGGCTTTGATGCCATGAAAGTGATGAGCTATAAACATAATGATGATCCTGAAAAAGCATCACGCCCCATGAGTGCTACTGCCAGCGGTTTTGTACCTGGCAGCGGTGCCGGTGCATTGATGCTGGAATCGCTGGAGAGTGCGCTTGCAAGAGGTGCGAACATTTACGGCGAGATATCCGGAGGCTCCATCAATGCAGGCGGACAGCGTGGCAGCGGCAGTATGACCGCACCCAACAATGAAGCAGTGCAACGTTGTATTAAAGAAGCTATTGAAAATGCTGGTATACAACCAAATGATATTGATCTTATTAATGGTCATTTAACCGCAACAGTAAAAGATGCAGATGAAGTCAATAGCTGGTCTGTAGCTTTAAACAGAAAAGGAAACGAATTCCCCTACATACATTCGCTGAAAGCCATGACAGGCCATTGCCTGGGAGCTGCAGGAGCTATTGAAAGTGTTGCTGCCATTTTATGCCTGCAGCATAATTTCATCTTCCCGTCCATCAATTGCGAAGATGTTCATCCGGATATAGCTGCAACCATTGATACAAAGAAAATACCACAACAGGTTTTAGAAAATAATAAATTACAGGTAATAGCAAAAGCCAGTTTTGGTTTTGGAGATGTCAATACCTGCATCATTTTTAAAAAATATAACGGATGACAAAAGAAGAACTGATAGATAAGCTGAAAGCAATTGTAAAGCCCTATGTAAAGAATGAAGAAGGATTCAATAACCTCAATGAAAATACCGATTTCCTGAACGACCTCAAGATCAACTCTGCGAACCTGGTAGATGTGATACTGGATATTGAGAACGAATTTGACATCGTCATCGACAATGAATCGATGGAAAAAATGCTGAATGTACAAGCTGCCATGGAAATCATCAATACCAAACTAAGCGAAAAATGACGGGCAATGATATTGTAGATATGCAGCTTGCTGCTACAGAAAGCAACTGGAAAAGAAAAGGATACCTCGGGAAAATATTTACACAGCAGGAACAGCAATACATCAAACAGGCAGCGCTGCCCCATGAAATGGTATGGAGATTGTGGACCATGAAGGAAAGTGCCTATAAAATATACACCCGGCAATATGGCGGCCGTTTTTTTGCCCCGGAAAAATTCAGTTGCACTTTATTTACAGAAACCACAGGACTTGTTATTTTTAACAATACCGCATACAAAACAACAACGGTAACTGAAAAAGATCATATCTATACTGTTGCCAGCACTGAAGGAACAGAAAACACAGGATTTATCAATGCCTGTTTTTACTTGCCGGAAACCGATTTTACCAAACAACGGCAATTCATTTATAACAGAATAATTGACCGCTATCATTCCATTGCAGGTGAGCTAAAAAAAAACCTGTGCATTGTTAAAGATAAAAACGGAATTCCTTTTATAAATTGCAATGGTAATTTGCAGATTCCGGTATCCATTACACATCACGGACGTTTTGCAGCTTTTACTATCCATTAATAAAAACCGATGAACGAATTTATCTCCTGGGCCAAGGGTAAATTGAATGCAGACAAAAAACTGATCCTGCTGTATGTGATCATTTATTTCACCTGGGGCACCTGTATGAATTATTTTGGAAGCTATGTGCAAATAGCAAAATTCACCTACTGGTGGCAGGTGATCACCTGTTATATTTTATTCATGGTCCCTGTTTCGCTGTTATTGCGTAACCTGCCTTTTCATGCGCAATATGCATATGGCCTGGTTGCCATGGGGCTTTGCGAATTCGGAGGGTATGCGATCCGCAGTTCCTATGCTTACCCTGGTAATATCCTCGATAAAATTTTCAGCCCGCAGAATTTCAGCCTGGGTATGGCACTTTTCTTTGCTTTGTATTTCCCGCTGGGCAACTGGGGTGTAGGTAAAATTTATAAAGTAATCTTCAATAAAAAAGCCTGATCCTAAACATGCTGCGATGCTTACTTCACCTGGGCGTCTGCTTCCCTGATCAGTTTAAAATGAGCCTTTGTTTCAGCCATGAATTTTCTTCCTTTCTGAAAAGGCCAGGGCTTGATACCTTGCCGGCTATTGTATTTACAAATGGTATACAAAGCTCTCCAGTGCATTAAAATCTCTTTATACGCTCCCATCAGAGTGTAGCCCGTATCATAAAAATGATTGGGTTCGGCTCCGCAACCATTGTACTCCAGTATGCTGAAGTTTTTCCCGTTCTTCAGGTCTTCTACACTGTTGCACATGATATCATAACGGCCATAGAAAAAATCATTGATGCCCAGGCTTATCTCGTCGAAAATAGCTACCAGCGTATCATCGATATGTTCTTTCAGGTCGATAAAGTGTGCGCCACGGTTGTGGTTGCCAGCATAACTTAGCATGTATCTTTGCCCGGCTGGTAACACTGTCTGTAAATGTTCCTGATGCTTGCTGTACATTTCATCCAGCCTTTTTTGCGCCTTGGGATGCTGCAGGATCAGTTGTTGCAGCGTATCCTTTCCATTGCCGGTAACCTGTAAAGGTATCTTGTGTAAAAACCCGGTTACTTTTCCTTTTTGTTCCTGCGGATGGCGGATATAGAAAACACTTACTTCCATCGGGTAACTCACCATGGCCTGTACAATATATTCAACCGGAACTTTTGCATGGTAGTTTCGCAAGGCTTCTTCATTATCGATCTTACGAAACAGGATGCCCTGGCAGGCAATATCCGGTTTCACAACAAAGGGATATTGAATGTCGCTTCTTTCCAGTTCCGACTTCAGGTCATTGAAATCCTGTCCGGGTGATACTTTAAACGTAGCAGGGTAAAGATGTTTTGGCAACAGATCATACATCTCCATCTTGGTCTCACCATCCATGCCCCCAAAAGTGATCTTTGGATTACTGGGCGTAAAGAACCAAACTGCCCCCGACCTCAGCATATACCAGCCCCACATGGGCGCAATGGGTGCGTACAGGAATTTAAAGGGCCAGGCTTCCCAGTTTGTAATTCGCTTAAGGAGTTTACTCACGTTGAATTGATTGCTGCGAAGATAATTGAGTTTCCCTCAAAGTCACAAAGGCCAAAGAGTATTTTCTTTGTGTACTCCGTGACTTTGTGGGACATTAATTCAATGCTTCATAATTTTAGTTAGGCACGAATGACTTATTTTTGCAGCTCAGTAGTATTGCTTTTTATACTAACTTTCAGGGATAAAAAATTTATTGTATGCATGTTCCAACAATGGCAGAAATGATGGCAAAGGGCGAAAGCCCCGAAGTTTTATTTTGGGTAGGCTGCGCCGGAAGTTTTGACCAGCGGGCACAAAAAATAACCAGGGCATTTGTAACTATATTGGATAAGGTTGGCATCAACTACGCCATACTGGGTAAGGAAGAAATGTGTACCGGCGACCCGGCCCGCCGTGCAGGAAACGAGTTCATGTTCCAGATGATGGCTTATCAAAATATCCAGGTATTGAATGGCTATAATATTAAAAAGATCGTGACGGCCTGCCCGCACTGCTTCAATATATTTAAAAATGAATACCCGGTATT
>JBJTMN010000302.1:0-3763 GCA_046070545.1 Ferruginibacter sp. | reverse complement strand
ATGAAAACTGTCGCTAAAGTACCTTGTTGTAATTAAATTAGCAACATTTTTTTTAACAGTTTTTTTAAAACAGGGTTATATATGTTGACCCACTAATATAATCTGGTTTTTGAGGAAACCTTTTTATCTGTGCAATCAGTTTTGGTGACAGGTAAAAGAAGTTTTATTATACACCAGGCCCGAAAAACTATATTTAAGTTTCGCTTAAAATAATTTTAGGCAATTTTGCACGCAAATACAATTCATGATTATAGACACACATTGCCATTTATACCTGGAAGAATTTAAAGATGATATTGCTGAAGTTATAAACAGGGCAGAGGCTGAAAGCGTACATAAATTTTATTTGCCTGCTATTGACAGTTCTGAGATTGAAAATATGTTGGTGCTGGAAAATAAATTTCCGGGAAAATGTGTTGCTATGATGGGGTTACACCCATGTTATGTAAAAGAAAATTACCTGGAAGAACTGGACATTGTGAAAGGCTGGCTTTCAAAAAGAAAATTTGCCGCAGTTGGTGAAATAGGACTCGATTTTTATTGGGATAAAACTTTTGTAAAGCAGCAATACGAAGCTTTCAGAATTCAGATAGAATTGGCTTTGCAATATGACTTGCCCATTGTTATTCATACACGGGAGGCGATGAAGGAAAGTATAGAGTTGGTTAAAGCGTACAGATCAAAGGGAATTAAAGGGATCTTTCACTGCTTTGGCGGCACGGTAGAAGATGCAAAAGAAATTATTGATGCCGGATTTTTCCTGGGAATAGGAGGGGTGCTTACCTATAAGAAATCGGGCCTGGCCGAAGTTCTTGAACAAATTGACCTGAAGAACCTGGTCCTGGAAACAGATGCCCCGTATTTAACCCCGGTTCCTTTCAGGGGAAAACGAAACGAAAGCAGTTATTTAAAATATGTTGTAGATAAACTTGCATTAACAAAAAATGTTACAGCGGAAGAAGTGGAAGCTGTAACAACGGCAAATGCTGAAAAAATATTCGGGTTATAAATATTGAAACTGTATTTTTGCCACCCGGTAAAAATCCGGAGACTTGTCCGAGTGGTTGAAGGAGCACGCCTGGAAAGTGTGTATAGGGGAAACTCTATCAAGGGTTCGAATCCCTTAGTCTCCGCATCACCCTCCATCGCTATAGCAAAGGAGGGTTTCTTTTTATAGACTTATTTATTCAAGTACTTTTTCCATTGCCGTACTGCGGGATCCTTTTATCAGGATATTGCAATCCTTTAGGTTCATGGATTTAAACCACGCAGCAGCCAGTACTGAGTTCTCAAAAAAGGAAAAATGGTGGGATAGTTTGCTAAAATCACCTCCAACCAAAACCACCTCCTTCCATTTGAAGTCGTTTATCAGGTCAATTAATTTTTGGTGTTCTTTAATACTATCTTCTCCTAATTCCATCATTCCTCCAAGCATCAGTATTTTGTTATCTCCCTGCATTTTTGCAAAATTTTCAATAGCAGCTTTCATACTGGTAGGATTGGCATTGTACGCATCCATAATAATCCTGTTGCCATCTTTTTCTATCAGCTGCGACCGGCTGTTCGAAGGCTGGTAATGCTCCAAAGCCAGTTTTATTTTTTCATCCGGTACTTTAAAATACTTGCCAATGGCAACTGCCAGTAAAACGTTGGGCAGGTTGTATTCACCTACCAGGTTTGTTTTAACAGAACCTATATCTGCTCCACCGGTTATTAAAACCTGCAGCAAACCGGAACTTTCACTAACTATTCCTGTAATATCAGCATTTTGGGTTCCATAGGTAATACGTGCAGGAATACCCTCACTCATCTGCCGTAAATAATCATAGTCCCACATGACAAATGCAGTGCCCTTGTTTTGCCTTAAATAATCGTACAGTTCACCTTTTCCCTTACGAACCCCTTCCTCGCCTCCAAAGCCCTCTAAATGAGCTTTACCACAGTTGGTGATGATGCCATGTGTAGGCATGGTATACCGGCAGTATCCTTCAATTTCCTTTTGATGATTAGCCCCCATTTCAATGATGGCGATCTCTGCATCCTGCTTCACTTTTAAAATAGTTAACGGTATCCCGATATGATTATTAAGGTTTCCTTCCGTGGTGTAGGTTTTATAGCTTGTTGATAATACAGCATGAATCAATTCCTTGGATGTGGTTTTACCATTGCTTCCGGTAACTGCAATAAAGGGAATTTCTTTGCCTGTAGCAATTGACAGAAAGCTTTTCCGGTGATATAAAGCAAGATCCTGCAATGCCTTTAAAACATCAGGTACATTAATAATTCTGATGTCTGTGTTTTCAGGTAATTCATCAGCAACAACATAAGCAGCACCTTTTGCCAGTGCTTCTTCTGCAAACCGGTTTCCGTTAAAATGAGGGCCTTTCAGGGCAAAAAATATATCGCCTTTCTTAACCTTCCTGGTGTCAGTTTGAATAGATGGGAACTGCAGGTATAATTTATATAGTTCAGGTATTTGCATGCGCCAAAATTAAATCAGAACATTTAAATAAAGGCATTAAAAAAACCTCCCGGTTATGGGAGGTTTTTTAAGTATCTCTGAGAATTTATTTCTTTTTCTTACGGGAATTCTGCTTGCGTTTACCGAAGATATTACCTTCTTTGAAGCCTGGGCCTTCCGGAGGTCCAAGGTAGGTTTGTGCACAACGGAAACCTACTGTACTTGCAGATTGGGTTTCCTGCATAAATCTGCGTGTACCTGGAGATAACCAGTAAGGTCTGTCGTTCCAGCTTCCTCCTTTAATAACCCTTGAAGAATCATTGATCAGTGATGTAATACCATAGCCATAAAAAACTCCGCTGGAAGAATCACCATCAAGATAGTTGATTACATTATTATGCTGGTAGTTTGCACGGTTAGCAACTTCATCATCTGAGATATCAACTTTCTTCAAACGGCCCATGCTATCCCTTTCATATTCACCGCCTGAATTCTTATAATATTTCTGGAATTTATTACCACGGAAGTAGTTGAAATCCTCTGCATCTGTTGAAGTCATTGGCCTGTACACATCACCTACCCACTCACTCACATTTCCACTCATATTGTATAAGCCGAATGCATTGGGATAAAATGACTTGATATTACCAGGTATAGCTGCACGGTCATTTAAACCACCGGCAATACCCATGTTATCGCCACTACCTCTTTTAAAGTTAGCTAAAAACTTTCCCTGCCAGGTTCCACGCCTGTTATCACGTAAACCATTGGGATTATTACTCCAGGAGTATATCTGCTGATTTGAGAATAATTCCTCGCCTGATTTCTTTTCTTTACTGCGGGGACTTGGGTTTTGAGATAACATACCATAAGCGGCATATTCCCACTCAGCTTCCGTTGGAAGCCTGTAACCCATATTTAAAATACCATCATCCATACGTACAGTAGAACGTGGTTTTCCATTAACATCTTTCAGGGCTGATTTTTTGGGCTTATTTCTTCCCTGGATCATATCAGGAGCCATCAGGTAGGTTTCTGTATTAAAAGAACCTTCAGCGCCGGCTCCTTTCATTTCCCTTTTAATGGCATCTTTTTTCAGGTACCCTTTATCTCTCAGTGTCAGTTCATTAACACGGTCAGTTCTCCAGATACAGAAATCATGCGCCTGGCACAAAAATACGGTTTATGGATTTTAAAATAAAGAATATCTGCGTTCCATTGGCTTTCTCTGAGCCTGCTACCAATGCTTTGAGAATGGCCATAAGAATTTCGGCAGCCAATAAGAGTAGATTGTATGTCCTT
>JBJTMN010000301.1:0-3488 GCA_046070545.1 Ferruginibacter sp. | reverse complement strand
GCATGGCAATGCCAACTGGTTTTATGGCCTGCCCGAAAATAAAGACCTCATTTTATTTTATGAGTATTTTCATGGTGATAACGCAAGCGGCTTAGGGGCTTCGCATCAAACCGGGTGGAGCAGTCTGGTTGCCGAACTAATCAACAATCATTTGCCGCTGTAATTATTTTATGATCACAAATGACTGGTTGATGATCTCAATGTGGTTAGTGATCTTAATGAAATACCTGCCTGCCGGTAACTGGCTCACAGTTAAATCAATATTTCTTTGTCCGCCCATAACCTGCTGCTGCATCACAACTCTTCCTGAAAGATCTGCGATCAGTAACGCACTTGTTTCTGCTACTGGTTGTTGCAGTTTTACAACTAGTTTATCCCGGGTAGGGTTTGGATAAACCAACGCATTGGAAAAATTATTTGCAATGCGTACTGATACAATTTTACTGTTGCTGAATGTAGCGTCAATATCGATCATTTTTAAGCGGTAAAAAACAGTATTGGCTATCGGTAAACTGTTATCAGTAAAAGTATAGTTGGCTAAATTTCTGCCTGTTATCTCTCCTATAGAATAAAAATTTGAACCATCAGTGCTTCTTTCAATTACATATTTCTTAAAGTTGGTTTCATTAGTGGCATACCACTTTAATAATACCGATTCGTTATTTTTTTGAGCAGTAAAATCAATAATGGTTACGGGTAAAATACCGGTACACTGCCAAACCAGGTAAACATACTCCGGGTGATCAATATATGGATTGCGGTTGCCCTGTAAAGCAAACACGGCATTATTTCGTGCAATTTCCTTGGCACTTACCGGATCAGAGTTATGCCATTCAAATAACATTTTTATATACCAGCTATCCAAAGCCGGATAAGAAGTGCCATTTAAAATATCATTGGCATTGCCATTGCCCTGCCATCCGGCAACCAGGTTCTCATATCTGGTAACCATGTAAAGTTGCCCCCTGGCCAGGTCGCCTTTATATTCGTTGCGTGGTTCAAAAGTTATACCTGTAAAACCAGGGTAGTTGTTGGGGCCCAGTTTGCTGCCGTTTTGTGATGTCCACGTGGGCGCCGTTACTGTGCCATAGGGTTGATTTCCTCGTCTTCCGTTTACATAGCCATCTGTAGGAAAGAGATGGTTCAGATCTGTGTACATAGGATACCCATCATTAAACCATGATTTTGGAAAAGAATGTTCCCTGTTGTAACATCCTCCTTCTCCGCTATAAGAACCTCATTTATTGGTGCCATAGGTATAAACAGATGGTTCTGCACCGGCAGGGTTATCGCTGTACATATCCCAGATGATATCGGCTGTATTGGCATCATTGCGGTGCAGATCGGTTGTTTGGTAAGCCGTCCAAACCTGTGCATAGGTTAGCGGACTATAATTGGCAGAAATAATATTGAACAATGCAGTTTTTAATGGGCTGCAACTTAATCCGGCCGCAGCATTATAATAACCGGCCGGAATTCCGGAAGGATCATTGGTTGTTACCGCAGTACCATTTAATGAAGCAGTGTTATAAAAAGGTTCTCCCGAACATTCTGCATTTACAGAGAAAACAAAAATATAGTAAGTGGTACTTACCGTTAACCCTGTTGCGGTAAAAGACGTTGCTGTTGTATAATTAATCACAGTTCCTCCGCCAAAACTTTGCCCTGCTGTATAGGTAGTGCCATTAACGGGAGATGCTGATAAGGTTGAACTTGTGCTAATAACAGATAAATACCTGTTGGCACCAGCCGCAGCCGTAAATGAACCCACGATCACTGTATTGCTGGGTGTTAAAGAAAGATTTGCAGGTGGTTGTGTGGGTGCGGTACAGGCTGGTAAAGCTGCCGTTGCAATATTATTTTGCAGGGGATTTAGCTGCAGGTAATTAGGGGCACTGCTGCAATTCTCACTGTTATCGGCAAATATGTAATAGTAATAGGTTGTAGCCGGAGTTAGATTGATATCTGTAAATGTTGTTGCCGTGGTACTGGTAACAACTACGCCCCCGCCAATGGGATCGCCTGCAGTATAAAAAATTCCATCAACCGGCCCGGCAGATAAAGTATTGGAAGTGCTTCTCACAATAAGATAATCATCTACTGCTGGTACAGCAGCATCAAAACTTCCGCTTACAGTTGTTGGTGTAGAAGTTAAAACCAGGTTGGCTGGCTGACTGGCAGGTTCGGTACATACAGGGGATGCACCGCCAATGCTGATATCATCCAGTGCAATCCGGTCTCTTGATCCTGAGCCACCTGCGGTAGCCCAATAAATAAATCTTACCTGTACAACAGCCTGGTTTTCAGCTGCAGCTGGTAATCTTTCCAGGTATGTTTGTGAATAACCGGCTACCTGGCCCGCTGTGCTAAAAGTGGAAGTAGTGCCAATATCAATAAAATTGCCACTAGTTCCTATACGGTATTGTAATGCAATATTATTATCCCACGAAGCCTGTTGCAGTGTTAAACGTGCAGTCCATTGCACATCTATATTGGTACTGCCCGTTGTATTAATGGCAATTATTAATGCGCCTGCCGATTGTGAACTTGACGCCAGGATACTAAGACCATTGGTACTTTCATCTTTCCAGCCACCAGCATTTGCGGTTGCATTATAGGGGAGGTCAGCATTGCCCGGTATTAACGTTCTGGTAGTGGGTACGGCCCCGGATGTAGTGCCAAAACGATGGACTGCAACACCTGCCGGCAAAGTACTACCCGTTTGACTGTTTAAATTGAATGGTAATGACTGTGCAACCGGGTTTGTTTGAGAAAAACTGATCGTGAAAGATAACAGGAAGGCGACAAAACCGGTAATTTTTTTATTCATATAAAGTATTAAGATCGTGCAACAAATTTAAGAATTAGTAATTGCTGCGGGTTGTATTTTTATCAACAAAAAGCCCGTCAATATTGTAATTGACGGGCTTTTCAAAATTATGAAGAGAACAAAGTATTACTTTGCCTGTGCGTTCACTCTTTTAGCCAGCTTGCTCTTTAAATTGGCAGCTTTGTTTTTGTGGATGGTACCACGCTTAGCCAGTTTATCGATCATAGAAGCAACTTTAGGAAAAGCTTCTGTTGCAGCTGCTTTATCGCTTGCTTTTAAATCACGGATTGCGTTACGTGTGGTCTTGCCATAATAGCGGTTACGCTCGTTACGCTTGGTACTTTGTCTTACATCTTTTTTGGTCGCTGCATGATTTGCCATGAAAATCTATTTTTTGGGCTGCAAAGATAAGGGGATTCAATGGATAATTGATAATGAATAATGAATAATTTTTCAATTCACAGGCTATTTACCTAAATTGAACTTAAAAATAGTCTGATGAACAGGTATATTTTACTCGGTTTACATATAATATCGCTCGTTTTACTGGGTTTTGGATGGGTTAAAGATATCCTCCATATCGATATTTCGGTGCATTATATTATAGATCTGAATCTTTTAAGCATCCCAAGCACACTTCTTTTTTCGCTGAAAAGAT
>JBJTMN010000300.1:0-2118 GCA_046070545.1 Ferruginibacter sp. | reverse complement strand
CCTCCGTTCACGCCGGGTGCACCATAACCTTTCAGTTTAATGACCTGCCCGTTCTCAATACCGGCTGGTATGGTAATACGTATGTTTTTACCGTTTACGGCAAGGGTTTGCTGGTGTGTTTGCAGGACATCGGTTAAATTGAGTTTTAACTCAGCATTATAATCCTGTCCTCTGAATTTAGCCTGGCTGCTACGTCCTCCGCCTCCAAACATCGATTCAAAAAAGCTGGAAAAATCCCCGCCATCGCCAGCATCATAAAATTGCTGACCGCCAAAAACCTGTGATTGACTGCGTGAGCGTCGTTGTTGTTCAAACTGGTCAGCATGCTGCCAGTCCTTTCCGTAAGTATCGTATTTTTTTCTTTTTTCCGGGTCACTTAATACCTCGTTGGCCTCATTGATCTGTTGAAATTTCTGGTGTGCTTCCTTATCGTTGGGGTTCAGGTCGGGGTGAAGTTTCCTGGCTAATTTGCGGTAAGCTTTCTTTATGTCTTCATCAGAAGCGCTTTTGTCGATACCCAAGATTTTGTAGTAATCTATAAACTCCATATATCGCCATTTTATTCACTGCAAAGATACACTGTACCAGGCTGTAAGCTATTCATTAATTTCCGGAAATTTTGATCAGGCAAGCGTGCCGTCTAATCAAATAATCCCATCTGCACGGGCTTTTGAATGTTGCCCGCAAGCTGCATATTCTCATTCAAACTGATCGAAAAAACAGCTGTACTCTGGTAACGGGATGCAACGGTGATGGTAACGCCGTTTGCATGCTGTTTAAATAATGTTTCAACCAGTTCAGGCGAATTATTTTCTTTTGATACATGCGAAAGCAACAGGTGAGAGAGGAAAGGGGAGCGGTGTGTGATAAAAAGATCCAGTGCTTCTTTATTGGAAAGATGCCCCTCACCACCACGTATCCGGTTCTTCAGGTGCAGCGGGTATTTTCCGTTCTCCAGCATATTGGCATCATAATTGGCTTCCAGAAAAACAGCATGGCAGGTTTTAAAATGCCTGATCAGTTCTTTGCATACATTCCCGATATCGGTGAACACTCCAACGGTAATTCCCTGGTGACTTACTGTAAAACTATGCGGATCAGCTGCATCGTGGCTTTTCAAAAAAGGATAGATCAAAAGATCGCCGATCATTACCGGTTTATCTGCAGTAAAACTTTTGCTGATATGGCTGATGAGCCTGGGCCCGTACCTGGCTGTTTTTGCTGTTATATAAACCGGCAGGCTGTATTTGTTGGCAAGGGTTGAAACCCCTTTTATATGATCGCCATGTTCGTGTGAAACAAAAATAGCTTTTACCGTTCTCATGCTCAGCCCCAGCTTTTGCATACGTTTTTCAGTTTCCCGGCAACTGAGGCCAACATCTATTAACACCGCATCTGTTTTGGTTCCTACATAATAGCAATTACCATTGCTGCCCGAGTTTAGTGAAGTAAAATATAAAGCCATAATTACTGCAAAGAAAAACAATAATTGCCTCAATGTCATTTTGAAGCTATAAAAAACGCCACCATTTTGTAAACAAAATAAGTGGCGTTAAGTATAGCCAGAACCATTTTACCTGTTACCCGTTCCTTCTTCTTCCGTTATTACCCCTGTCGCGTTGCATGTTTTCATCCGGTCTTGGTGCATTCCCGTTATTCATATTTTCGGGCCTGCGTTCCATTCTCCTTTGTTCCATGGCCGGCGCCGGTTGCTGTTGCTGCGGGGCCTGTCTTTCCACCTGTTGCCTTGAAGGCTGCACCGGCCTTTCGTTTTGCGGGCGCTGCTGCGGAATATTGTTTTGTTGATCGTTGCTCCTGTTCCACCTGTTATCATTTTGCCTTCTGCCCGGATTATTCTCATTCGTTTGCGGAACACTGTTTACATCACGTTGCGGCCTCCTGTTTTCAATCACCGGTGGTGTACCATTATTATCCCTGTTGCGGGGAAAACTTCCATTTCCGGTATTGGTATTCTGGGTTCCATCATCATTTCTTCTTCTGCCAGGATTGTTATCATTATTTTCCGGCCTCCTGTTTTCAATCACAGGGGGATTGCCATTTTGATTCCCGTCATTGTTTTGCCTTCTGTCCGGGCGGTTACCATTATTTCCCTGTCCG
>JBJTMN010000299.1:0-5157 GCA_046070545.1 Ferruginibacter sp. | reverse complement strand
AAACTTTCCGGTGAATCTTTAATGGGCAATAAAACTTTCGGGTTAGACAGTGAAGTAATTGCACGCTATGCCCATGATATAAAAGCAGTTATTGAACTGGGGGTGCAGGTTGCAGTAGTAATTGGTGGTGGTAATATATACCGGGGAATGAATGAGGCTGAGAGCGGTATTGAGAGGGCGCAGGGAGATTATATGGGTATGCTGGCAACTGTAATTAATGGTATGGCATTGCAAAGCGGCATGGAAAAAGCAGGGATTTACACCAGGCTGCAAAGTGCTATCAAAATGGAACAGATCGCTGAACCCTATATCCGCAGAAGGGCTATGCGTCATCTTGAAAAAGGCCGTGTGGTTATATTTGGAGCCGGTACCGGTAACCCGTATTTTACTACCGATACCGCCGGTTCGTTACGGGCTATTGAAATAAAGGCAGATGTTATTTTAAAAGGAACCCGGGTTAATGGTATTTACTCTGCCGATCCTGAAAAAGATCCCAACGCAACCAGGTATGAAACCATCTCCTTTAATGAGTGTATTCAGAAGAACCTGAAAGTAATGGATATGACGGCATTTACACTTTGCATGGAAAATAATCTGCCCATTGTTGTTTTTGACATGAATACTGAAGGAAACCTGTTGAAAGTTGTTACCGGAGAAAAAGTAGGAACATTGGTTTCATAAAATACATTGTACTAAATAAAAAGGGATGCTGTTTCAGCATCCCTTTTTTATGGATCGTTTTTGCATTAAAGTGTATTCAGGTAAGCAATTATATCGGCCAGTGATTTTTTTACGGGCACAATATGCACCTGCTGCACTGCCGGGGTTGATGATGGGTTTTGTGTTACAGCAGATTCGGTACCCAGGTAATAATCATTGCCCTGTTTTGAAATAACAACAACCGTTATAGCTTTTCCAACGGGTAGTTTGCCGGTAATGAATTTACGGGTAGTTAAATCGGGGCGCATAGCCACTACCGACCGCAGGTCTTTAAATACGGTAAAGGCGATCGTGTTTGCATTGGTAAAATAATTGGCCATATCTGCAGCCACACTTACTTTGGCAACTGTATTCATTTCAACCTGCTGCGCAATACTTATCCAGCGTAGCCGCTTGGTATATACCTGGTAAGATTGCGGGGTGATAATGATGGTGTCTAAATTTGGTTCTGGAGTTGGCAACCAGTTAAACACCTGCGCATTGGTTTCATCTCCCATAAAAAATTTAACCAGCGGGTTGGTAGGCAGGTCGATGTAATTTATATTAAACCTTACACCGGGCGCCAGCTGTAATGGCTGCCCCTCTTTTTTAAGCCTTATAAATAGCTGTCCCGCAGTTACCAGCATAGTATCATTATATGTACTGGGCTTATCCAGCCTGATCATATCGCCTTTCTTTTTTACAACCTGTATCTCTATATCCACTTTACCTGTAACCGGCTGACTGGCAGCATTTACACAGCAGTTGGGAGGAAAGTTCACCTGTATACCAAAAGGGGTTGAAACTGTTGCGATATTGGCATTCACGTTAATACTATCCAGGTAGGGAGCTGTCAACAAACTATTTTTAAGAAGCGAAACAGGCATGGATGCGGTAATGGTATTTTGCCAGGTACTGTCGGGCCCGTTCAATTGCCCCGGATCCGGTACAAAAACATCAATATCTTTCTGGCATGCATTTAAAAACAAACTGCCTGCAAACAATATCAATATGGTAATCTTTTTGTTCATTGTCTTATGTTTATATACAGTTCCTGATAGCAGATACTTTAAGTTTTAATTATGCTGCCTCTATTTCAGATCGAGTCTTATCCCCAACCTTAAGCCGGCGGTCTGATATTTTTGTTTTAATGTGATACTTTCTTTGTTCATGGGTGTAAGATTGTACCTGAAATACGGCTCGGCCATAATATGCAGCCTGTTATTCAGTTTGTAGTACACCGATACAGCGCCGATAAAACCTACGCCGGCATTGGTTTTAAACTGGTATGGCGATGAACTTTTCCCGGTTGTGATGCTTACGGGATTCCCGGCAGCATCCAGTACATCTCCTTTTTGCCAGCTGTAAATATTTACAATGGCACCGGCATTGATATTTGCGTGCAGTTTTCCGTTACCTACTTCGTAACCAAGTACCAGCGGTATGTCGATGCTGCGGTACCTGTTAATGGTCGTTTTGTAACGGGAGCCTGTTGTAGTATAGCTGCCTATGGTATCGCCATTGTTGTTAATGATATAGGTAACCTGTACCACATTACCCTGGCTGAAGGTGAATTTTTCATTTATCTGGCTGTAGTTAACACCGCCACGCACGCTCATAGAATTGTTGAACACTTTTGTATAACGTATACCTGCACTAAAACCCGATTTGAACTTTGTACTTTCTTTTCTTTTTTGCAGGTAGCTGGAATTGCCGGTATCCTGTAAACTGCGGATAGCATAATCGGGGCCTGCATAAAATTCAAAATACCTTTTATTGCCGGAAGCATCTTTTTCAATAGTAGGGCAGCCAGGTAAAAATACAACCGGGTTAAAGTGAGGCTTTTCTTCTTTTCCGCTCTTACGTTTTTCAGTAATTTTTTCTGCATTAAAAGTAAGCCGTCCCAGCAGGGTGCCCCCCTGTCCGGCGGATTCATCTTCTTCAGTTACCGGTTCTGTGGTATTAACCAGCACATTGCCCAGGCCGGTATAATATTTTTTATTTCCCCTGCCTTTACCGGCTGTGTAGCCTGCATCTGCATCGGTTTCTGCCAATGGCGATGTAATATTTACCCTGGTTTTGGCATTGGTACCTAAAGCTGCATTTGAACCAGGATATACTTCATCTGTCTTTCCGCTTTTATTGGTTAATTCGTTTACAGTAGCCTGCTTATCTGAAGAAAATTCGGTTGATGGAGTACCTTCTTTTGTGTTGGTCTTGGTATTTATTTTTTTTGATTCAGTTACTTCGTTCGTATTTTCTTTTGCTTGATCAAATTTGTTATAATAGAAAAGTGCCCCGCCACTGCTTAAAGCAATGATAAGGCCGATCAGTAATAATTTATTGCGATTGCTGAACATCGAAACCCAAAAGCCTGCAGGCCGTTTCTTGTCTTTTTCAGCAACGATCTTTTCCCAGATGTCCGGGGGCACATCGGGCGTATACTTGCCCAATTGCTCTTTTATGTGTTCATCAAAATGCCGGTTATTGTTCATACCGCAACTTTTTGTAGTTGTAAAATTTGTTTCTGCAGCATATTCCTTGCCTTCACCAGCTGGCTCCGGCTGGTACCCGGCTGAATGTTCAGCATGGCTGCAATTTCATCATGCTGGTATCCCTCTATCACATACAGGTTAAAAATAAGCCGGTATCCATCGGGTAAATTATTCACTAAAACCAACAGGTCCTTTTCTGTTAAATGCCCGTAGGCTGATGGCTCCAGTGTACTTTCATCCTTATCGGTAACCTCGTAACCTGTTATCTCCTTTTCGTACCTGCGCAAAGCATATTTTTTTAATGCCGTGTTCACCACAATTCTTCTGATCCAACCTTCAAATGAGCCTTCAGATTTGAACTGGTATATCTTATCAAAAACCTTAATAAAAGCATCCTGTAAAATGTCTTCAGCATCTGCACTATTACGGGCATAGCGGTTGCATACACCCAGCATACGCCCGGCGAAGCGGTTGAATACCTCCTTTTGGCAGGAGGCTTCTTTTTTTAAACATCCTCTTATGAGTTCGTCTTCCGTCAATTATTACCGGGTTTACATGGGGCTTTTAGTAAAATAAGATGCGATGACTCAATTATACGCTGCCTGAGCCGGCTTTATTGCTTATAAGATACAATAAAGCTTTGATTTTTTAGTTTTAAGGCTGTGAAATCCATCATTTAAACCGGTTGGTACAAGCTGAGTATATTACCTATGTTAACGGAAGAACAGATCAGAAAATTAGTTTCGGCCAACGAAAGCCTGCAGGTTCAGCTTGCAGAAGTGAATGCCATACTGGCTGCCCGGGAGCAGGAGATTGAATTTTTAAGTGCGGAACTGGCCGAATCAACTGCTTTACGAAGTAAACTGGACGGTCAGCAGGATGAAATTGAAAGTATCCGTAACCGGCTGGGTGAGAAACAACAGGCTGCCAAAGGGGCCGAGGAAAGGGAGATTGAACTGCAGCAGGAACTAACCGAAATGGCCCTTTTAAACAGGCAATACAGCGAGCTGATGCAGGATTATGCCTATTTACAAAGCCAGTTTAAAGATATTCAGGCCCGGTACCTGGATCTGCAGCAGCAAAACCTTCAGCTGGAGCAGAAAGCCAGCCGCATTGGAGAACTGGAAAGTATGCTGGAAAACAGTTTACAGGAAAGGGACAGCCTGAAGGAGAAGATCAGGATATTACAGGACTCCAATTTTCTGAAAGAAATATAATCCGCAACCAGCGCCCGCTTTGGTTAAAATAATCAGCAAAACACTTGCATTGCTGATTTCTATTTTCTATTTTACTTTTCTAAAACTTATTGCATTATGAATTTAATAGAAAGAGTAAAAAACATTTTGATTACACCCAAAACCGAGTGGGATGTTATTAACGGAGAAACTGCAACTGCCCAGTCTTTGTTAATGGGCTATGTACTACCATTAGCTGTCGTTTCGGCGGCAGGGGCCTTGCTCAAAGGACTGTTATTTGCAGGAACTTTCGGGTTCAAGTTTTTCATAATCACAGCATTGATTGGATTCATAGCTTCGGTTGTTGCTTATTACATATCGGTAATAATTATTGATATGCTGGCTCCAAGTTTTGGGTCTGAAAAGAACTTGGGTAAATCTGCCCAATTGGTTGCTTATTCAGGCACCCCGTCTTATGTAGCAGGGTTACTGTCTTTTATACCTGTTATTGGGATGATCCTTCCATTTGCGGCCTGGGTATATGGTATATACCTTATGTACCTGGGAATAGGGCCTTTGAAAAAGACACCGGAAGACAAAAAAATTGTTTACATGATCGTGGCATTTTTAATCATGATTGCGATCAATCTTATACTTGTTGCTATTTTAACCGGTGTGCTCTTTGCTGCTTTGGGCATGGGGGCAGCCGGTGGATTATTCTGATACAACAGAAATATCTTATTAAAGCATTCGCCAGCAGGCGAATGCTTTTTTGTTTGCCTTAATTA
>JBJTMN010000298.1:0-2391 GCA_046070545.1 Ferruginibacter sp. | reverse complement strand
CTTTTCATAAAAAGATTCAGCAAATTATCATACAATCATTCGCCTTCCTTCGTGGCATAGGAAACGAAAAAAAATGAAAATTGATTCGTGTGTAAAGAATAAAGGCGGTTAGCGTTTCGAATCCGGTGGGGCATTGAATTTCAGCCCTGTATCAAGACTTGTTTGATAGGCATCAGCTTATTTAAAATGTTTGTTTTAAAATTGAGTTAGTTATGAAAAAGATCTTCCTTTTTATCGCTATTGGTATTTCAACCATTACTTCATATTCTCAATCACATGTTGATTCAACCTATGGTTATAAAATTATAGTTCCGGAATGGTGGTATATCCGCGAAACCCCACCTAACATGTTTGGAGGAACCTTTCCGGCAATTGAATCAATTGAAAATGCTTTAGTTTTCAAGTCTTTTGAAAAAGCGAAATATAAAAATTTTACCGACTTTGAAAATTGGGTAGTTAAGGATTATAGTATGGGGCAATCACCCAGGTGGAGTTCCCAGCACATTTTTATGCTTAAGAAGCAAATTGAAGACTTTAAGGAAACAGGCAATGCCTATAAGGTGCAAATAATGAGGGGGAATAAACTTTATGATTGTTGTTATATTCTGATTGAAACGGCAAACGCATTTGTCTGGGTAGATTTTACAGCCACAAGTACTACTTACACTAAGAACTGGGATAAATTCAAAGAGATCGTAAATTCCTTTACAAAACTATAGGTCAAAGGCGTATGCCCAACAACTTCGCCCCGGTACGTGGCACACGAACTATGATCCCCCCAAATCTATAACAATCCCTCATCCACCTCTGCCACCAAAAACACACTACCGCAAACAATAATAATATCATCTGCCGCCGCATTGCGTTTAGCTGCATTAATGGCTTCGTTCACATCATCAAAGCTTTCTCCCTTCAATTCAAAAGCTGTTGCTTTTTCCTGCAGGTCTTTATGCGGTAATGCCCGTTCAATATGTGCATTGGTAAAATAATAGCGTGCATTTTTGGGCAGTATGCTTAGTACCTTGGAAATGTCTTTGTCTTTTACGAGGCCGAGGACCAGATGGACCACGGACAACGAGCCACGGACAACGGACAACTGCGCTAGCAACTGCCGGATGCCATCCTCATTATGTGCTACATCAAGAATGATCACGGGCTTTTCGCTCACCACATCCCAGCGGCCATAAAAGCCGGTCAGTTTTTTTACATTTTTAAGGGCTGCTTTTTCATCTTCATTGCTGATGGCAAAACCCTGCTGTAGTAAAATGCCCTCGGCAGAAAGTACGGTGCATATGTTTTTGGCCTGGTAAAGTCCGTTGAGGTCAAGCTCAAAATGTTCAGTGATATTGTGTTCGGTGCTGGTAACATCGCAGCTCAGCAACTGCACGCTGTACTGCGTGTTGCTAACAGTGTATTCTTCCTGTGCAAAATATATAGGTGCTTTGCATCCGGCTGCTTTATCCATGAATACAGGTTTTGTTTCGGGCAGGTATTCACCGATCACAACCGGTACGCCAGGTTTGATGATGCCGGCTTTTTCATACGCGATCTTCTCCAGGGTATGGCCCAGTATATCCATGTGATCGTACCCGATATTGGTGATGACGGAGAGGATGGGGGTGATGATATTGGTGCTGTCTAACCGGCCACCCAGGCCGGTTTCAATAACCGCGATATCTACTTTTTCTTTTTCAAAATAATCGAAGGCCATGGCAACGGTCAGCTCAAAAAAAGAAGGGTGGATTGCTTCTGAGACCGCTTTTGTACGCTCCACAAAATCAACCACAAAATCCCGGCTGATCATTTCACCATTGATCTTTATTCGTTCCCTGAAATCCTTTAAATGCGGGGATGTATATAATCCTGTTTTATAACCAGCCTGCTGCAGCAGGGCGGCCAGCATATGGCTGGTGCTGCCCTTGCCATTGGTGCCGGCAATATGTATGCTCTTGAATTTTGCCTGCGGGTTATCAATGGCATGGCAGAGTGCAATGGTGTTGTGCAGGTCTTCTTTGTAGGCCGCGGCGCCTATGCGGCTGTACATGGGCAGCTGGGCATACAGGTAATCGATGGTTTGCTGATAAGTCATTCTTTTGGTAGTGAGTGCTTGGTAGCGAGTACTAAGACAAAGCAAATGTAGGTAAAGCTGAATAATGATACATTGTACAAATGTGCGACACCTGTGAAGCTTAATCAGGGAAGCATGTTGGGTCAAAAAAAATCGTCACGCAAAGGCGCAAAGGATTAATATTTATCAGGCAAATCTTTGCCCCTTTGCATCTTTGCGTGGAAAATTATTGCTCCCTGAAATTGAACGGAACGGTCACGATGGATTCATGATCGGACTTGCTGAATTCGATATGCGGCAAATAACCACGGATGGCATTGGCA